>CAJKDR010000035.1 GCA_905198755.1 uncultured Clostridiaceae bacterium | reverse complement strand
TGAATTAATATAAAGCAATTGGTTATATTTTTATATAATAGAAAAATATAATGATGCACTAATAAAAATGCATCATTATCTATTATTCATTATTATCTTTTTCTTCTACTATTTCTGCTTCTTTTACTTCTGAATCATCATGACTTTCTTCTTTTGTTTCTTCTTCTAAAACTTCTTCTATTTTAAGCTCTGGTTGTTCCTTACCACAAGAAGGGCAGAATTTTACTTTTGCATCTATTTCTGTGTGACAATTTTCACAAGTTCTTTTTCCTTTCAACGCAAGTAATTCATCATATGCTTTATCAATGTTTTCTGAAAGTTCATCTATTTGAGAACAATATGAATTTAAATCTTCTTTTATTGATAATTTTTCATCTTTAACATATTTTTGATATACTATCTTTCCTATTTCTTCATATAAATCTTTAATTTTTCCTTTGTCCTCGTTTATTTTCATTCTGATTTTTGCTTCTTTTGCTAATTCTCCCGTTTTCTTACTTGTTTTTTTGTAAGTTTCACTTGCCATGTTTCCTAGTTTACTAAAAAAATCCATATTAATACCTCCTTTAATATTTTTATCATAAAAAAAATTTTTATTCAAATTTTTTATCACGAGTCATTAAATCTTTTACTGCTTTTTTAGGCTTTAATCCATTGTATAATACATTATATACAGCTTCCACTATTGGCATTTCAATTCCATACATATTTTTTAGTTTATATGCAACATCAATATTATCTATACTTTCAATTACCATACCAACTTCTTGTCTAGTTTCTTCTATTGTTTTTCCTTGTCCTATTAACATACCAGCTTTTCTATTTCTACTATATTTACTAGAACATGTTACTATTAAATCACCTAATCCTGATAATCCATAAAAAGTTTCTGGTTTTCCACCTAATGCTTCACCTAATCTTGAAATTTCTGTTAATCCTCTTGTAAGTAATGCAGCAAAAGAATTGTCTCCTAGATTCATTCCAACTAAAATACCTGCACAAAATGCAATTATATTTTTTAATGCTCCTCCTAGCTCTACTCCTTTAACATCATTTGATAAATATACTCTCATATTTTCATTCATTAATAATTCCTGTAGTTTAAATAAAATTTTATTATTGTTTGAAGCGATTACCATCGCTGTAGGAATCTCATGAGAAACTTCTTCAGCATGGCTAGGGCCTGAAAATACTGCTATTTGGTTATTCGGTAATTCTTCTTTTATTACATCGTCTAAAGTAGATAAAGATTCAGATTCAAATCCTTTTGAACAAATTATAATTGGTTGATTAGTCACAAATTCTTTATATTGCTTTACTGTGTTTCTTGTGAATTTTGAAGGTGTTACATGAAATATATAATCTGAATCTTTTATACATTCTTCAAAACTCAATGTTGCTACTATATTATCTGGTAATTTATCAACTCCAGGTAAAAATTTGCACTTTTTTTCTTTATTTATTAAATCTGCTTCTTCTTGTAAAAATGACCAAATTTTAACATTATTTCCTAACCTAGCTAAATGAATTGCTATTGCTGTTCCCCAGCTTCCACTTCCAATTATTGCAATATTACTCATAATTATTCTCCTTTATTTTTGTTCTTTAGTGATATTTTGTTTTCTGTTCCATTCATTATTCTTTTTATATTTTCTCTATGGTTAAAACATACAATTATAGCTATAATTATGCTAAATACCATATAATTTCCTGGTTCTATAAATGATGATTCATAGCTAAACAGAGTTAATACCGGAAATAATATAGCTGCACAAATAGCTCCAACAGAAACCATTCTAGAAACTATAATTAATACTAATGCAAATACTAAACATATAATTCCTATATGCCAGTTTGTTACTAATAATATTCCTAATGCTGTTGCTACACCTTTTCCACCCTTAAATCCAAAGTATATTGGATATGTATGTCCTACTATTACCAATATTCCTGAAACCTGTACTAATATAGCATAATCAATATTTATGTTCCAAATTTTATACAACATGAACCCATAAAAGATTGAAAGCCATATTGTTACTACTCCTTTTAATATGTCTAATATTAGTGTAACTATTGCTGCACCTTTTCCAACACTTCGAAGCATATTAGTAGTTCCTGCATTTCCACTACCTTTTTCACGAATATCAAATCCAGCTTTCTTTTTACTTATTAATATTGAAAAATTTATACTTCCTATCAAATAGGCAATTATGCCCATAATAATATAATATGGTATCATTTGTAAATCCTCCTACACATCTTTATCTAATTTTTCACGAGTGATTAATCTTATTGGTGTTCCTTGCATTCCAAATTCTTTTCTTAATTGATTTATTAAATATCTTTGATATGAAAAGTGAAATAGTTCTTTATCATTAACAAATACAACAAATGTTGGTGGCTTTGTACTTGGTTGTGTCATATAAAATATTTTTAACCTTTTTCCTTTATCTGTTGGTGGTTGAACAAGTGCAATTGCTTCATTAAGTACCTGATTTAATACAGATGTTGGAACTCTCATTGCATTTTGACTTGCAACATTATTTATTAATTCATAAAGTTTATTTACTCTTTGACCAGTTTTTGCTGATATAAATATAATAGGTGCATATGTTAAATATGACAATCTGTTATATATTTCTTTTTTGAATTTTTCTGTTGTATTATTGTCTTTTTCAATTTCATCCCATTTATTTACAACTAAAATAATTCCTTTTCCAGCTTCATGTGCTTCTCCAGCAATTTTTGCATCTTGATCTGTTACTCCTTCATTAGCATCAATCATCATTAAACATATATCAGATCTTTCTATTGCTAAAAGTGTTCTCATAATACTGAATTTTTCTATTGATTCTTTTATTTTACTTTTTCTTCTTACTCCAGCAGTATCTATAAATTTATATTTTCCAAATTCATTTTCAAAGTAAGAGTCAATAGCATCTCTTGTTGTCCCAGCAATGTTACTAACAATCAATCTTTCTTCTCCTAAAATTCTATTTATAAGAGATGATTTACCAACATTAGGTTTTCCTATTACTGCAACTTTTATAATTTCACTATCATCTTCATTTGAATTTTTTTCTGGTAAATTTTCATAAATCTTATCTAAAACATCTCCAATTCCTTTTGCATTTGCTGCAGAAATTGGCATAGGCTCTCCTATACCTAAATTATAAAATTCATAAATATCATCTGACTCTTTTCCAAAATTATCAGCTTTATTGCAAACTAAAACAATCTTCTTTTTTGATTTTTTTAATGATAAAGCAATATCTTTATCAGCAGCTGTAACTCCTTGCTTTATATCTGTTAGAAATATTATTACATCTGCTATATTTATTGCTATTTCAGCTTGTTTTCTCATTTGGTTTATTATTATATCATTTGTTTCTTCCTCTATTCCTGCTGTATCTACTAATGTAAATTCTCTATCTCTCCATTTAGTTTCACCATATACTCTATCTCTAGTTACCCCTGGAGTATCTTCAACTATAGAAATTCTTTGACCAACAACATAGTTAAAGAATGTAGATTTTCCAACATTAGGCTTTCCAACAATAGCTACTATTGGTTTTGACATTTTTATTTCTCCTTTAAAATTATTATTTTAATATGTGATTTTTCCTTTTAATAAGTCGTCACTTTTTATCCATTCATCTACTTCCACTTTTATGTACTCATTTTTGTTAACTCTTACAAAAACTTCTTTTATTCCAGAGTTTATTATTAATTTTCTACACATTTGGCAACACATTGAACCTTTTTCATATTCTTCAGTATCTTTTCTTTTGCCAACTAAATAAAGGCTAGATCCAATCATATCTTTTCGTGCTGCACTAATAATTGCATTTTGTTCTGCATGTACACTCCTACACGCATCATATCCACCATGCCTAACATCTGGATATATTTTCTTTTTAGTACAATATCCCAAATCAATACAGTTCATTCTACCTCGTGGTGCACCACTATATCCTGTAGAAATAATTTCATCATGTTTTACAATTATGCATCCATAATTTTTTCTAAGACACGTTCCTCTTTCTGACACTGTTTCTGCGATATCTAAGTAATAATTAATTTTATCAACTCTTTCATTTGACATTTATATCACCTTTTGATATTTTTTTGAATTATATCATAAAAATATATAGTTTGCAAACAAAATAGGACTATAATTATAGTCCTATTTTGCTATTCCAAGAAAATGTTAAATATCATCAAGCATCCCATTATTCCTGCAACAGCAGTGAATATAAATAGAAATACTTTTGACCATTTTCCTGTGATGGTTTCTCTTGCCAAAGTTTGACTAGCAAATATTGCCAAGATCATTAGGAGAATTCCTCCTATAGATAGCATCCACTTCATGTTTTATTCCTCCTTTGGTTTGATGCCTCTACTTTTTATATAATAATATTATAACATATGATATATAAAAAAGATAGAGTAAAATTTACTCTATCTTCTTAAAGAAATTAAAAAATTCTCTTTTTGCTCCTATCTTTTCCATTGTTTTTAATGAAGGCTTATTATATTTGCTAACACAAAATTCTAAGAATTTAGCTCCTTCTATTTTTACATAATCCTCATATATCTGAATAGCCTCAACAATATAATTGTTTCCTCTATATTCAGGGAATATATAATATGAAGTTTCTATTACTTCATTATAATCATAGTATGGATTGTTTTCTTCAGCATGTTCTCCAAATATAACTCCTACAATACTTCCATCAACAATAATTACATAAGATATTGGTGTGCAAAAAAATGTTGAAAAGAACTTTCTTAATTCTTTTGAAACCGTTTCATCTTCTCGTATTCTTAAAGAAATATTTTTCCGTAACTCAAAATTACCCTTAAAATATATAGATGACTCTACTAGTCTCATTTCGACACCTCCTATTAGATATCTAAATTATTATAACATTTAATTATATTTTTTTCAACTATTATGTTTTTCAAGCTTGACAAACTTTCAAAAAAATTGTATACTTTTATAGTGATTTATTTTATGATAAAAATTTAAGATATATAGATATCGTTCTATTTACAGAGGAGGGATAAAAATGGCACAACCAAAAAGAAGATGGTCAAAAGCTAGAACACATTTAAAAAGATCTACATGGAAATTAGAAGAAACAAAATATAGTACATGTCCTCATTGTCATGAACCTGTACTACCACATAGAGTTTGTTCAAACTGTGGATACTATAATGGTAAAGAAGTTATGACTGTAAAAAAAGATGAAGAAAATAAATAAAAAAGAAATGTGATAAATTCACATTTCTTTTTTATTTACAATTTTATTTCCAAAAAGCTTTATACATTTCATAAGCTGCATATATATCAACTTTTGAAGTAACTTCATATGGTGCATGCATTGATAATACAGGCACTCCACAGTCTATTACATCCATTCCTTTATTTGCAAGTATATAAGCGATTGTTCCACCACCGCCAATATCTACTTTTCCTAATTCTGTAAATTGATATGGTATGTTATTTTCTTCTACGATTTTTCTTACTTCTGCTACAAATTCTGCATTTGCATCAGATGCTCCTGATTTTCCTCTTGCACCAGTATATTTAACTAATGCTATACCTTTTCCTAGAAAACCTGCATTTTTTACATCTGAAACAGAAGCATAAATTGGATCATATCCAGCATCAACATCTGATGATAGCATTTTTGAATTGTTGAATACTTTTCTTATTAAATCTGGTCTATTTTCTCCTGTTTTATTTAATAATTCAGCAATAAATGTATCAAAAACCATTGATTCCATTCCTGTATTTCCCATACTACCAATTTCTTCTTTATCTGATAATATTATTATTGCTGTTTTTTCTGGTTCGTTTGTATCTAATAATCCTCTTACTGCTGTATATGCACAAACTTTATCATCTTGTCCATATGCTGCTACCATACTTCTATCGAAACCTAAGCTTCTTGCTTTAAATTGTGGTACTATTTCCAATTCTGAGCTTAATAAATCTTCTTCAACTATTCCATATTTTTCATTTAATATTTTTAATATATTTAATTTAACTTTTTCGTTTACTTCTTTGTCGTTAAAAGGTATACTTCCAACTAATAAATTTAAGTCTTCCCCTTTTACTCCTTCTTTAAGCTTTCTTTCCATTTGCTCTTGTGCTAAATGTGGTAAAAGGTCTGTAATTGTAAATATAGGATCTTCCTCATCTTCACCAATTTTAACTGTTATTGTTTCTCCATTTGTTTTTACTATAACACCATGTATTGAAAGTGGTATTGTTGTCCATTGATATTTTTTTATTCCTCCATAATAATGAGTTTTTAAATATGCAAATCCACCTTCTTCATATAAAGGATTTGGTTTTAAATCTAATCTTGGAGAATCAATATGTGCTCCTATAACATTTAAACCACTTTCTAGCTTTTCTTTACCAATTATAGCAGCATATACACTTTTATTTCTATTTATATAAAAAACTTTATCTCCAGGTGATAATGTTTCTGTTTCTGAAATGTCTTTAAATCCATTTTCAATAAACATTTTCTTTACAAACGATGCACATTCTCTTTCTGTTTTTCCATTATTTAAAAAATACATATATTCATCAGAAAATTTCATTATAATATTCATTTTTTCTTCTGATAAATCATTCCATGCAATCTCTTTTTTATTGAATAATTTCTCTTTTAATTTTTTTCCTTCTGTTTCTTCGTTCATTATTTATCCTCCTTTGAATTTTGAAGAGTTTTATTTCTTTTACTCTTCGTTATTTATTTAATTAATTAAATTTTCTACACATTAAATCTAAAAAGAACAACATCTCCATCTTGCATAATGTATTCTTTTCCTTCCATTCTTAGAAGTCCTTTTTCTCTAACTGCTGGCATAGACCCTTCTCTAATTAAATCATCATAACTAACAACTTCTGCTTTAATAAATCCTCTTTGAATATCTGAGTGTATTTTTCCAGCTGCTTCAGGTGCTTTCGTTCCTTTCTTTATCGTCCATGCTCTTACCTCTGGTTCTCCAGCTGTTAAAAATGACATTAATCCTAACAAGTCATAACTTGCTTTTATAACCTTATCAAGACCTGATTCTTCTAGTCCTAATGCTTCTAGCATTTCCTTTTTATCATCCTTGTCTAATGTTGATAATTCTTCTTCTATTTTTACACAAAGTGGTATTACTAAAGCATTTTCACCTTTTGCATATTCTTTTACTTGATTAACATATTTATCATTTTCTGCATCCTGTAATTGTTCCTCAGATACATTTGCTATATAAAGTATTGGCTTAGCTGTCAAAAGATATACATCTTTAATTAATTCTTTTTCATCATCATTTAATTCAATTGTTCTTGCAGATTTTCCAGACTCTAGAACTGATTTTATTTTTTCTAATACATCAATTTCTTGTTGAGCTTTTTTGTTTGCTTTTAGTTTTATTTTTGCTCTATCTAATCTTTTATCTATTGTTTCAATATCTGCAAATATTAATTCTAAGTTTATAGTTTCAATATCACGTGTTGGATTTATTGAACCATCAACATGAACAACATTTGGATCTTCAAAACATCTAACTACCTCAACAATACTATCTACTTCTCTTATATGTGATAAAAATTTATTTCCTAATCCTTCGCCTTTACTAGCTCCTTTAACTAAACCTGCTATATCTACAAATTCAATAACTGCATGTGTTATTTTTTGTGGATTATATAATTCAGCAAGCTTATCTAATCGTTCATCCGGAACAGCTACTACTCCAACATTAGGTTCTATTGTACAGAATGGGTAATTTGCACATTCTGCTCCTGCATTTGTTATACTGTTAAACATCGTACTTTTACCAACATTAGGAAGTCCAACTATACCTATTTTCATTTATATTACTCCTTTATTAAAATTTAATTATAATATATCATAATAGACTGACATTGTAAAGTTAAAATAATTTAAAAATTTGATATTATGTTAATTTTATGATATAATTGGTATATACATTTTTTGTAGAAAGGAGATTATTGTTTATGTGCATAACAGAAGAAATGCCACATAGCGAAAAAGTCACTCGCTTAACGCATTCTTGTTGTTCCAAGTGTCACCAAAACCCTTTAATAAAAGGTACAAAATGTTTAATTGAACCTAAGAATTGCTACATTGTTAATCAATATATTGAGAATAATCTTAGTTAAAGGAGGTAACATTATGGATATGTTCCAATGCATATCTCATCGTCAGAAACAAGAAGTAAAAAAAGAAGATACTTCAAATAATTCTTCTGATAAAAACACTTCTTCTGACGATTAGAAAGCAAAAGCTCTCAACTTTTTTAGTTGAGAGCTTTCTCCTTTTATTCTTTTACGATTTCAGCTTCTTTTGTTTTATTTAATTGGTATTCTGAACTTCCAAAAGCTAATATCATAATAAATATTGTGTTTAATAATATTAATCCAACTGTAAAACCAGCACCTTTTCCAAAAGCTTTAGCTAAATTAATCATTGCATAAATTGTAATTCCCACAACAACTAATCCACCAATAACTGGAATTATAGCTGCTAAATATCCTAAAACCCACCAAGGTGATATTCCAGCTATTTTAAACAATACTACTGTATTATAAATTGGAATAATTGATTTCCATCCTTTTTCTCCAGCTTTTTTGAATAAAACCCAGTTTGCAATTATAGTAAGTATAAATATTACAAATACTATAATAGCATATGTCATTAAAAAGCTAACTAGTGCTCCCATAATTCCACCTGCCACAACAGCATCTGCTGATGAATAAGTAGAATTTACAGCATTATTACTTATAGAGTTCATCATTTGATATGCATAATCTTCGTACATACTTTTCTCCTCCTTTTATTTATTATGACTTAATTCTACATTAACTGACTAAAAAACGCAATAGCTAAAAGAATAAATCTAAAAAATCAATAATTCATAAAAAAAGCTACGAATAATATCGCAGCTTTTTTGGAGCTTCCAGCCAGAATTGAACTGGCGACCCCAGCCTTACCATGGCTGTGCTCTACCTACTGAGCTATAGAAGCAAATTTTTCTTTAGTTATCTTCATTCATAATATTCTTTATTGCTTTTTTTCTTATTCTTTGTATCGCATTATCTACAGATTTAACTGGTGTATTCAAACTTTCAGCTATATTCACATATGACTCACCTTTAATGAATCTTTTTAAAACTTGTTTTTCAAAATCACTTAATGATTTATCTATTGCATTCTCTACTGTTTGATAATATTCTTTTTTAGTTAATGTTTCTAATGGATCTTCTGTTGTATGAGAATCAAAAAATTCAATCATAGATGAATCAGAATCATCATCTTCATTATTGTATGCTGAAGCGCTTAATGATAAATATGAGTTTAATGGCATATGTTTTTGCCTATTTGAAGTTTTAATTGCTGTAATTAATTGCCTTTCTATACATAAATTAGCAAAAGTTTTGAATGAATTTTGTTTATCAGATTTAAAAGATTGAATAGCTTTAAATAGACCTATCATTCCCTCTTGAATTATATCTTCTTTTTCAGCACCTATAATAAAGTACTTGCTTACTTTCATATTTACTAAATCTTTATATTTTTCAATAAGAAAATCTATTGCGTACTTATCTCCTGATTTTATTAATTCTATTAATTGTTCGTCATTCATAACACTATAATTATTATCTGTTGTATAAAAAGCATTTATGTTACTCATAATTATTGTATCCTTCCGCTAAATTACTATTAGTATTATAATTCACTAATTCTTTAAATGTCAATACTAAAAATCAATATTTTTACTTATTTTTAGGCTTTTTTCGGGTTTTATTGATTATTCTGTTAAAATATTA
>CAJKDR010000034.1 GCA_905198755.1 uncultured Clostridiaceae bacterium | reverse complement strand
AACAATATTAATTATTGACCCCTTAAAGAAGAGTATAAAAATTTAATGATTGTGTCAAAAAATTTTAAAAATTTTATCGAAAAATGGTTTACATTTATAAAAATTTTGTATAAAATATATTTGTAGAGCATATAATCAAAAGAAGAATGAAAGGGGCGCTATTGCCAATGAAAATATTAATGTTAACATGGGAATATCCACCAAGAGTTGTAGGAGGAATAGCAAGAGTAGTACATGACTTATCTAAAAGATTAATTAAAGATGGACATGAAGTTACAGTTGTTACATACAAGGAAGGTGATGTTCCATATTTTGAGGATGATAAGGGTGTTAAAGTATATAGAGTAGATAATTATATGATAAATCCTAATAATTTTATAGACTGGATTATGCAATTAAATTTTAACCTTATATCAAAAGCAAGTGAAATAATAGCAAAAGAAGGTAAATTTGATGTAATTCATGCACATGATTGGCTAGTTGCATATGCTGCAAAGTCATTAAAAAATTCATACGACATACCAATTGTTGCAACAATACATGCCACAGAAGCAGGAAGAAATAGTGGTATCCATGATGAAACACAAAGATATATAAACGACACAGAATGGATGCTTACATATGAAGCAAATGAAGTAATAGTAAATAGTAATTATATGAAATGTGAATTACAAAGAAACTTTGGATTACCTTTTGATAAAATTAATGTAGTACCTAATGGAGTTAACCTAACAATGTATAGTGGAATAGAAAGAGATTACGATTTTAGAAGAAACTATGCATCAGATAATGAAAAAATAATACTATATGCAGGAAGATTAGTATATGAGAAAGGTGTACAACATTTAATAGCAGCAATGCCAAAAATTCTAGCAAACTATCATGATGCAAAACTAGTAATTGCAGGAAAAGGTGGAATGATAGATGATTTGAAAGCACAAGTTGATTATTTAGGATTAGGTAATAAAGTATACTTTACAGGATATATGGACCATAAATCACTATGTAAATTATATAAATGTGCAGATATATCAGTATTTCCAAGTACATATGAACCATTTGGAATAGTAGCACTAGAAGGAATGCTTGCAGGAAATCCAGTTGTGGTATCTGATGTTGGAGGACTGAATGAAATAGTAGAACATGGTATTAACGGAATGAAAAGTTATGCTGGAAACTATAATTCAATAGCAGATTCAATATTAACATTATTGTTTGACCACAAGCTATGCACAGAAATAGCAAAAAATGCTAAAGCATCAGTAAAAGAAAAGTATAATTGGACAAAAATTGCTCAAGATACACATTTTACATATCAAAAAGCAATATGTGAAACAATGGCAGCAAGACAAGCTAAACAAATAGAACAAGAAAAGGCTTCTAAAGTTAAAAAAATGAAAGGCGAACAAAAAGAAATATCTAATTTATTAGAATTTAGAAAGCGTCAAGCTTATGCTTAAATAAACGGCATAATATCTTATCGTCAAGCTTTGTATAAAATTTATGGAGGAAATAAAAATGAATGTTTATGATACTACAAACAGATTAGCACAAGAGATAAAAGATTCTGAAGAATATAAGAATTATAAAAAATATAAAGAACTTGTAAAATCTAATCAAGAAGTGAATAAACAAATCAAAAAATTTGAAACTCTAAGATATGAAGTACAAATTTCTGCTATGCAAGGATTAGAAAATAATAAAGATAAAGAAAAAGAATTACAAGAACTATATGCTAGCTTATTAGCAAAAGAAAATGTAAAAGAATATTTTGATGCAGAATTCAAATTTAATGTTTTAATTGCAGATGTAAATAAGATTATAGGCGAAGCTATAAAAGAAGTAATAGAATAAATAATAAAGAGGCACAAATAATTTATATTGTGCCTTTTTATAATAAAAAATATAGGAGAATAAAAATGAATGAAATTATAATAATTGCAATATCAATAATAGGAATTTTAATCGTAAAATTAGCGCTAAATGTAAAAATTAGAAAAATGTTTGCTTTAAACAATGAAAAAAATTCTGAAACACTAAAAAAAATCTCTGAAAAATTTCCAGAAGATAAAGAAATTTGTAATGATATTTTAAAACAAATAAAAGCTAAAAACGTTAAGGTGAAAATAGATAAAGAAAGTTACAATTGTTTCTATGCAGTTGCAACAAATTCAATAACAATAGGAAAATTCAAACAAGATATAATAAAAATTCAAACAATTGCACATGAATGTATACATGCAACACAAAATAAATCAACATTATGGACAAACTTTATTTTATCAAATATTTATAATGTTTATTTTTTAGTAATACTAGTATTAACATTATTTAACAAGGTAAAATTCACTAATGTACTTATGTATGTGTTAATAATGCTAGCAACAATAAAATTTATAATACGTGCATACCTAGAAAATGATGCGATGATAAGAGCAAAATATGTAAGCAAAGAATACTTAGATAGTAAAGAAATCTTTACAGAAAAAGAAAAAGAAGAGCTAATAAATAAATATGAACAAGTAAATAAACTAGGAATACCATTCTACAACTTTTATTTGTTTAGCAATGAAATATTAAAAATTATTGTATATTGTATAATTTCATTAATTTAAAATTAAAAATAAATTCATAGTTAAAATCTTATAATAAAACTTTTTAAATTGAATAAATAAGCCACAAATTGTTAACAATTACAATAGGTGGTGATAAAAATGACAAGTAAAGAATTATTATATGTTGAAGATGCTTTAGGACACGAAAGTTTTATGAAATCTGCTAGTTGTGAAACATCAAAACAACTACAAGATCCAATATTATCAGCTTATATAAGCGAGTTAGAACAAAAGCATCAAAACTTATTAAGCAAATTTAAAAATTTATTATAAGGAGGAAACAACATGACAGACCAAGAATTAATGGAAAATGAGCTATTAGTAATAAAAGGTGTATGTGACTTATATATGCATGGAGCAATAGAATCAACAACCACAGAAGTACACACAGCGTTTAAAGAAGCACTTCAAGAATCATTAAACATTCAAAACAAACTATATAATTTAATGAGTGAAAGAGGATGGTATAAAACAGAAACAGCAGACCAAAACAAAATAAATCAAACAAAACAAAAATATCAAAATTCATAAAGAAAAAGCTAGAATGTTTAATACATTCTAGCTCTTTTTACTTTAATAGATTCCCATCAATACTTGTTCAGATATTAAATATTGACTTTCTTCTCGATAGTCTGTTAGTATATATTCTATTGAACCATCATTATGAAGAGTTAACTTGCTTCCGTCTTTACTTAGTATGTTTTGATTAACATCTTTAATCCAAGCATTGAAAAAATCTTTGTTTGCTAAAATTTCTTTTTGAGAAATTTGATGAAGTTGAATTTTGTAAGTATAAATCAATTTTGCAATAGTAATTGTATGATATAGTGTGTTATATAACAATACAAAATACTTATC
This sequence comes from uncultured Clostridiaceae bacterium, assembly GCA_905198755.1. Taxonomy (GTDB): domain Bacteria; phylum Bacillota; class Clostridia; order TANB77; family CAG-508; genus HGM13634. The sequence continues at coordinate 6,428 of CAJKDR010000034.1, read as the reverse complement.
ATTATTATTGCGCTTTGAGATAAATGAAAAGTCTTCATCATCACTAATGTTATCATCATCTATAAATTCAGGAAAATAATAGCTAAAAATATTTATAGAATTATAATAACTTTTTATAGCTTTCTCTTTAGGCTTTTTAATTTTAGCTTTTTTAGCACTGCTAAATTTCATAAATTAGAACCTTTCTGCAATTCTGCTGTTGTCATTACTCATACTGTAAAACAAGCCTATTCTGACTAATAAACTTGTTATTCCTAGAAAGGAATGTATTTTTATGCTAAATAATTATATCATAGGATGAATCAAAAATCAAAGATTAGACTATAAGAACATTAAAAAGTGGACATATAAGCAAAAGAAATAGAAATGAGTGTGATAGAAAAAATACAGGATTATCTTTGGTAGAAATAGAAAAATTATAAATCAACATTCAGACATTGACAAAAAATGTAAAAAATGATAATCTAATAAAGAAAAATGTATATATGTTTGTAGGGGCGGACGACCATGTCCGCCCGAGCGGAGTTTACTCCGCTTTTTTCAGTTCTAAAAATTTCATTTATACCACGAAAATTCTTGTAAATTCTGCCAAAATAGTATAAAATATAATGGAAATTGTTTATTTAGGAGATTTGTGATGAATAAGAAATGGGTTTATAATAATGTAGATGAGAATAAAGTATTAGAAATTAAAGAAAAATATGGATTAAGTGAGTTACTGGCGAATATCTTAGTTGGTAGAAATATTATTGAAGAAAATCAAATCAAAGTGTTTTTAGAGCCAACAAGAAATGATTTTTATGATCCATTTCTGTTACCAGATATGGAGATTGCAGTTCCTAGAATAATTAATGCGATTGAAAATAAAAAGAAAATTGTTATATATGGAGATTATGATGTTGATGGAATTACTAGTATATCTGTATTGAAAATGTTTTTAGAAGATAGAGGACTAGATGTTTCAGAACATATTCCAAATAGATTAGATGAAGGATATGGTTTAAATAAAGAAGCTATTGATGAAATAAATAAATCTGGTTGCAAATTGATGATAACAGTAGATTGTGGTATATCTGGATTAGAAGAAGTTGAATATGCAAATTCTTTAGGAATAGAAACAATTATAACAGACCATCATGAACCATTAGATGAATTACCAAAAGCAATTGCTGTTATAGATGCTAAAATTAAAACAAATAAATATCCTTTTAATCAATTAGCTGGTGTTGGAGTTGTATTTAAATTAATACAAGCGATATCAATAAAATTAGGATTAGATGAAAAAGAATATTTGAAATACCTTGATTTAGTATGCATAGGCACAATATCAGATATAGTACCATTAGTAGACGAAAACAGAGTTATAGCAAAACTAGGTTTAAAACTTGTGGAAGTAACAAGAAACATAGGATTACGAACATTGTTAGATAGTATAGGATATAAAAAAGTAAATTCTATGTCGGTTTCTTTTGGAATTGCTCCACGAATAAATGCATGTGGAAGAATGGGACATGCAGATGAAGCTTTGAAACTATTTTTAACAAACGATAAGTCTGAAGCTATCGCACTAACTCAAAAGTTAAATGATTACAATAAAGAAAGACAAGATATTGAGAAAAATATTTTTGAAGAAGCTTTAAATAAAATAAATGAAGAAAATATAGAAGAAAAAAGTGCAATTGTGCTAGGTGGAGATAATTGGCATCATGGAGTTATAGGAATTGTAGCTTCAAAAATAACAGATATGTATTTTAAACCAAGTATATTAATATGCTTTGAGAATAATAAGGGAAAAGGTTCTGGAAGAAGTATACCAGGTTTTGATTTACATAAAGCTTTATGCGAAACTAGCCAATATCTAGAAAAATATGGTGGACATGCTATGGCGGTTGGATTAAGCTTATCTAAAGATAAGTTTGAAAATTTCAAAAAAGCATTTCAGGAATATGCGGATTCAAAAGATATAAATGAAATAGTTCCAATAATAAATATAGATAAATTAATTACAGAAAAAGAACTAAACTTAGAAGCAGTAAGAGATTTAGAAAAATTAGAACCATTTGGAGAGGCAAATAAATGCCCATTAATAGCATATAAAAACTTAAAAATAGATTCAATAAGAGTGTTAACAGAAGGAAAACATATGAAGTTAACACTAAAAACAGAAAAGAATAATATAATTACTGCAATGGGATTTAATATGGGCTATAGAGCAGAAGAATATCTTATAGGAGATAAAGTAGATATAGTCGGAACACTAGAAATTAATGCATTTAATGGAAATGAAAACATACAATTTAATCTAAAAGATATAATGAAATCAATTTAGGAAAAAGGAGATGAATGATATATGTCAGAAGTTAAAGATGTTACTATAAATGAAGTTATAAACGAAGTAAAAAAACATAATAGAAAAGCAGATACAAAACTAATTTTAAAAGCATATAATTATGCAAATGATAATCATAAGGGACAATTAAGAAAATCAGGTGAACCATATATAATTCATCCTTTACAAGTTGCATACATATTAGCAACAATAGAATTAGATGAAAGTACTATTTGTGCAGCATTACTACATGATGTGGTAGAAGATACAGAAATAACACATCAAGATATAATAAATGAATTTGGACAAGAAATAGCAGATATGGTAGAAGGTGTAACAAAACTTGGCAAACTTCAACAATATACAACAGTTCAAGAACAACAAGTAGAAGATTACAGAAAAATGTTCTTAGCAATGGGAAAAGATATACGTGTAATCCTTATAAAATTGGCAGATAGATTACATAATATGAGAACACTTAAATTCTTATCTCGTGATAGACAAATAGCAAATGCAAAAGAAACTATGGATTTATATGCACCACTTGCAAATAGATTAGGTATGTATTCTTTAAAATGGGAATTAGAAGATTTGTCATTTAAATATTTATATCCAGAAGAATATAGAGAAATTGTAGAAGGAATAGATAAAAAAAGAGATGAAAGATTAATATTCATTGAAAAAATAATGGATAAAATTCGTACAGAATTAAAAGCACAACATATAGATGCCGAAGTTACAGGAAGAGCAAAACATTTATATAGTATTTATAGAAAAATGAAGAGAGACAATAAAACACTAGATCAAATTTATGATTTGTTTGCACTTAGAATATTAGTAAACTCTGTAAAAGATTGTTATGCTTCATTAGGTGTAGTACATGAACTTTATAATCCAATGCCAGGAAGATTTAAAGACTATATATCTGTACCAAAATCAAATATGTATCAATCTTTACATACAACTTTAATTGGACCCAAAGGAACACCTTTTGAAGTTCAAATAAGAACATGGGATATGCATAGAGTTGCAGAGTATGGTATTGCTGCCCATTGGGCATATAAGGAAGCTAATAAAGCTAAAAAATCAACAGTTAGTGTAAAAGAAGACAAATTGTCATGGCTTAGAGAATCTTTGGAATGGCAAAAAGATATGCAAGATCCAGAAGAATTTTTAAATACTTTACGAACAGAATTATTTGAAGATGAAGTATATGTTTTTACACCAAAAGGTGATATAAAATCATTACCCAAAGGTGCAACACCAATAGATTTTGCATATAGCATTCATGAGCAAATTGGACATAAAATGACTGGATGTAAAATAAATAGTAAAATGGTTCCAATTGTTACTAAATTAAAAAATGGTGATATTGTTGATATCATAACATCAGACAATAGTAAAGGTCCAAGTAGGGATTGGTTAAAGTATGTAAAAACAACAACAGCAAGAAATAGAATAAATCAATGGTTCAAGAAAGCTGAAAGAGAAGAAAACATAGTTAAAGGAAAAGAATTATTAGAAAAAGAAATAAAAAGAATTGGAATGAGTCAAACAGAATTATATAAGCAAGAGTATGTAAATAGTGCATTAGCAAGATACAAGTATAATTCAGTTGATGATATGAATGCAGCAGTTGGTTTTGGAGCAATAACACCTTCTAAAATAATATCAAGAATGTTAGAGGAATATAGAAAAGACCATAAAGACTTAAATATAGAAGAAAAAATAGAAGAATTATCAAAAGCTAAGAAGATAAATAGAAACGTATCAGACAATGGAATAATAGTTAAAGGAATTGATAATTGTTTAGTAAAACTTTCTAAATGCTGTAATCCAGTTCCTGGTGATGATATAATAGGTTATATTACTAAAGGAAGAGGAGTTTCTGTACATAGAACTGATTGCGTAAATGTTAAAGAATTAATAGAAGATGATGCAAGAATAATAGATGTACAGTGGTATAATCAAAACAAACAAACTGCATATACTGTAGATATAGAAGTATATGCTAACGATAGGGATAATTTATTAGCAGATACTATAAAAGAATTATCTACATTAAAAACAAAAATAATGGGTGTAAACGCAAGAGCAACTAAAGAAAAAATAGTTATAATTGATCTTTCAATAGAAGTAGAAAATATAGAAGAATTAAATAAGGTTCTTAAAGGCTTAAGAAAGATTGAAAGTGTGTATGAAGTACGCAGAAAAAAATAGGAGGAACAAATGATTTTAAAAAGATTAAAGTTGGAAACAATGATACCTGAGCCAACTAATTGTTATATTGTTCAAGATGAAGAAACAAAAGAAACTATGGTTATAGACCCAGGTGGTGAACCTGAAAAAATTATAGAAATGTTAAATATACTAGAAGCTAAACTAAAATATATTTACTTAACACATTGCCATGCTGATCATATAGGAGCAGTAGCTAGCATTCAAAATAAAATGGGTGGAAAAGTTTTAATACATAGAACCGATGCAGAAAACTTACATAATGATGCAGTTAACTTGTCTACATACATTGGAGATAATCCGATTATTTTAGAGGCAGATTCTAGAATAGATGACCAAGATTTAATTCATGTAGGAAATATAGAATTTAAAGTTATATATACTCCAGGACATACAATAGGTTCAACAAGCTTATATTGTGAAAAAGAAAAATTATTATTTTCAGGAGATACTTTATTTAGAGGAGCATGGGGAAGAACTGATTTACCAACATCAAGTTTTATGGATATAATTAGTAGTATTACAAACAAATTGATAGTATTACCAGATGACACAATAGTATATCCTGGACATGGTAAGTCAACTATGATAAAAGAGGAAAAACCAATATATTTAGAGTTAAAACCAAGATTAGATTATTAATAGCGAAAGGGTGAAATAAAAATGATACAAAAACCAAAAGGGACAAAAGATGTACTTCCAGAAGAATCATTTAAATGGAAATATGTTGAAAATATAGCAGAAGAAACATTTGAGAATTATGGATTTAGAGAAATAAGAGTACCAACTTTTGAATACACAGAACTATTTGAAAGAGGCGTAGGAGATACTACAGACGTAGTACAAAAAGAAATGTATACATTTGAAGATAAAGGAGGAAGAAGCATTACATTAAGACCAGAAGGAACTGCTGGTGCAATAAGAGCTTATATAGAAAATGGACTAAGTTCTAAGCCTTCACCATTTAAAGTATGGTATAGAATGCCAATGTTTAGATATGAAAATGTACAAAAAGGAAGATATAGAGAATTTAATCAAATAGGATGTGAAGTTGTAGGAAGTGCTTCATATTTAGCAGATGTTGAAACAATAAATATGGCATATAATTTTTTGGAGAATATAGGTATATCAGACGTTACATTAAACATAAATTCAATAGGATGTCCAAAATGTAGAGCTAAATATCAAGAAGCATTAAAAGAATTTATAGGAAAAAATTTAGAACAATATTGTGATGTTTGTAAATCAAGATTTGATAAAAATCCAATGAGAATACTTGATTGCAAAGAAAAGAAGTGTAAAGAATTAAACCAAGGTGCACCTGTAATTCTAGATTATTTATGTGAAGAATGTAAAGAACATTTTGAAAATGTAAAGACATTATTAAAATCATTAGGAGTGGAATATAAGATAGATTCAGGAATAGTAAGAGGTTTAGATTATTATACTAAAACAGTTTTCGAATTTATATCAGAAAAAGATGGATTAACAGTTTTAGCTGGTGGAAGATATGATGGATTAGTAAAAGAACTTGGTGGAACAGACACTCCAGCAGTTGGTTTTGCGGCAGGAGAAGAAAGATTATTGTCATTAATTTCAGAAGATGATGAATTAAAAGATTTTAATACAGATTTATATATTGTTGCAATGGAAGAAAAAGAAACTATAAAGGCTTTAATATTAGCAGAAAAATTAAGAGAATATATAGCAGTAGAAACAGATATATGTCAAAGAAGTTTTAATGCACAATTAAAATATGCAAATAAAATTGGTGTAGATAATTTGCTTGTAATAGGTGAAGATGAATTAAAAACAAACACAGCAAAAATAAAAAATATGGAAACAGGAAAAGAATATAATG
>CAJKDR010000033.1 GCA_905198755.1 uncultured Clostridiaceae bacterium | reverse complement strand
TATTAATATAATAATTATAACTTTTATAAGGAGGTGCTATATTGAGAAAAAACATTACAAATCAAGTTTCTACAGGATATAAAATAATTGGTGTAGACGATGAATCTGGTGTTTTAGATTCCTTATCTATATTCATGAAACGTTCTGGATATGAATTTGTTGCTGTTACAGATCCTATGGAAGCCATTGAAAGAGTTAAAAACGAACATTTTGATTTAATGTTATTAGACTTTATAATGACACCTATTCATGGCGATCAAGTTGTGGAAGAAATTCGTAAATTCAATAAAGAATTATATATTCTACTTTTAACAGGTCATAAAGACTTGGCTCCACCATTAGAAACAATTAAAAGATTAGATATTCAAGGATATTGTGAAAAAAGTGATAAATTTGATCAATTAATTTTACTTGTTGAATCTGGAATAAAGGCTATAGATCAAATGAAAATGATAAAGAAAATAAATGCTGAATTACGAGATACAAATGAAAAATTAGAAAAGGCATATTTAGAAAGTATTCAAACTCTTAGATATACGGTTGAAGCGAAAGATCCTTATACTAGAGGTCATTCAGATAGAGTTTCTGAATATTCTGAATTAATAGGTAAATATTTAAATCTTTCAGAAGATGATTTACACAAATTAAAAATTGGTGGTTTATTCCATGATATTGGAAAAATTGGTGTTCCTGATAGTATTTTATTAAAAACATCAAAACTTACTGATGACGAATATTCCGAAATAAAAAATCATCCTGCTATAGGGGCTCATATACTATCTAATGCCTCACTATTTCAGGATATAATTCCTATAGTAAAACATCATCATGAAAGATATGACGGATATGGTTATCCAAGCAAATTAGCTGGAGAAGATATTCCTTATTTAGCTAGAATTGCTGCAGTTGCAGATAGTTTTGACGCTATGACTTCAAAAAGAACTTATAGAGATTCATTACCTATAGAAATAGTAAAACAAGAAATTGAAAAAAATAGAGGAACTCAATTTGATCCTAATATAGCGGATGTTTTTTTAGATATATTAAATAACCATTATGATGAAATCCAAGAAATTCGAAATAAATATCAATAATTAAAGAATATTATTTTACATATAATATTATAATTACAAAAGAAAGGGGGAATTCAAATGCCACCATCAGAGTTAAGAAAAGAAGCTAGAGATACTCTAAAAGAAAAATGGGGAAAAAGTGCACTTATTATTTTAATATATACTCTATTATCTTTTGTATATTCTTATATAACTAGCTCTTTCACTAATAACACTATTAAAGATTTATTAGAATTAGCTTGGACTATTATAACTCTTCCTATAGCATTTGGTTTAACAATATCATTTCTAAAAATTAAAAGAGGAGAAAATGTTTCAACATTTGACTTTTTTAAAGATGGATTTTCTAGATTTTCTAGAGCTTGGGGAGTTGCTTGGCATACATTTATTAAAATGATTATACCTATATTATGCATAATAGCTTCAGTTTTTCTTTTTGGAATATTATTAGCTAGTTCTATTGCCCTTTATAGTATGGGTAGCTCTTTACAAGTTTCTCATCCTATAATCTTTGCAATAGCAATTATTCTTTACATTTTTGGAATATTCTATGGAATTGTTAGAGGATTACTTTATTCTTTATCATATTACATAGCTTATGATCATCCAGAAATGTCTACTAAAGAATGCGTTCAAAGAAGCGAAGATTTGATGAGAGGACACAGAGGAGATTTATTTATTCTTGAACTTTCTTTTATTGGTTGGGCAATACTTAGTCTATTTACATTAGGTATTGGATTATTATGGCTTATACCATATGTTCAAGTTTCAATATCATGTTTCTATGACAGAATTGCTAAAGACACTTCTAAAAGTACTGTAGAAATAGATGCAGAATCAGAAGAAAATAAAGAGTAAAAAGCAAATAAAGAAAGGTAATAGATAAATCTATTACCTTTTTATTTCTTATAATTTCATTGTTAATGCTACTTTCTGTCTTTCAAAATCTATACTTAATACTTTTACCTTTACTATATCTCCTACTGAAACTATATCTCTTGGATTTTTTACAAAGCTTTCGCTCATTTCAGATATATGTACCAATCCATCATGTTTTACACCAATATCAACAAAAGCTCCAAAGTCTATTACGTTTCTTACCGTTCCAGTTAAGACCATTCCCTCTTTTAAGTCTTCAAATTTTAGTACATCACTTCTTAATATTGTTTTTGGCATTTCTTCTCTTGGATCTCTTCCTGGTTTTGATAATTCTGAAATTATATCCTTTAATGTTAATTCTCCTATTTCTAAATCATTTGCTGTTTTTTCTATGTTGATTCTAGTTAGTTTTGCTTTTATTTCCTTTAATTTTTCCTTATCTAGTAATTCTTCTTTAGTATATCCTATTTGTTTTAAAAGTTTTTCTGTTGCTTCATAACTTTCTGGATGTACTGCTGTAGTTTCTAATGCATTATCTCCATCAAATATTCTAATAAATCCTGCACACTGTTCAAATGCTGCTTTACCTAATTTAGGAACTTTTAATAATTGTTTTCTGTTTTTTAATTTTCCATTCTCATCTCTATATTTTACTATGTTTCCTGCTATTGATTTATTAATTCCTGATACATATGAAAGTAATGAAGGTGTGGCTGTATTTACATCAACACCAACTTTATTAACAGCATCCTCTACTACTCCTTCTAGACTTTCATTTAATCTTTTTTGATTAACATCATGTTGATATTGTCCAACTCCTATTGCTTTTGGATCTATTTTTACAAGTTCTGCTAATGGATCTTGTAATCTTCTTGCAATTGATATAGCTCCTCTTAATGAAACATTTATATCAGGATATTCTTCTGTAGCAAGTTTTGAGGCAGAATATACAGATGCTCCCGCTTCGCTTACTATTGCATAAAATACTTCATGATCCGCTTCCTTTATCAATTCTGCAACAAACATCTCAGATTCTCTTGATGCTGTTCCATTTCCTATTGCTATCATATTAATATCATATTTTTTTATTAAGCTTAATAATTCTTTTTTTGCTCCATCAACATCATTTTGAGGTGCTGTAGGATACACAGTTGTAGTTGCTAAAACTTTTCCTGTTTCATCTATTACAGCTATTTTACAGCCTGTTCTATATGCAGGATCAAATCCCATAACAACTAAGTTTTTTAAAGGTGCACCAAGTAATAACTGTTTTGCATTTTCTCCAAATACTTTTATCGCTTGTTCTTCTGCTTTTTCTGTTAAATCTGATCTTATTTCTCTGTCTATAGATGGTTCTATTAATCTTTTAAAACTATCTGCTATACATCTTTTTAATAATTCTTCATTAACACTATTTTTTAATAATATATCTTTTTCAATATAATTTAATATTTTTTCTTCATTTTTTGTTATATTAACTTTTAAGAAACCTTCTTTTTCCCCTCTGTTTATAGCTAATATTCTATGACTTGGAATTTTATTTATTGTATCTTGAAAATCATAATACATTTCATAATTTGATTTTTCTTCTTTATCTGCTCCTTTTGTTTCAATTAAACCTTCTCTATAACAAATATTTTTTATTTCTTTTCTATATTTAGCATTATCAGAAATATCCTCTGCAATTATATCCAATGCTCCATTTATTGCATCTTCTTCACTTTTTATTTCTTTTTCTTCATCTATATATTCTTTTGCAACTGCATATATATCAATATTTTTATCTTGTTTTATTATTTCTTTTGCTAATGGTTCTAATCCTTTTTCTTTTGCTATAGTTGCCCTTGTTCTTTTCTTTTGTTTATATGGTCTATATAAATCTTCAACTTCTGATAATATTTTTGCTGTTCCTATTGCTACTAATAATTCTTCTGTTAGTTTGCCTTGTTCATCTATTGATTTTATTACTTCTTCTTTTCTTTTTTCTAGATTTCTTAAATATGTTAATCTTTCGTCCAAATCTCTTAATGTTTCATCACTTAAATTTCCTGTTACTTCTTTTCTATAACGTGCTATAAAAGGTATTGTATTTCCTTCATCTATTAATTTTACTGTATTTTCTACTTGACTATATTTAATATTAAATTCATTTGCAATTGTTTGTATTATTTTATCCATTTGTTTATCTCCTATTATTTATATTAGGGCGTATTTGTTTTTCAAATAACGCCCCTTTTTTATTCTAATTCTAAATATTCATTATATGATATCTCTCTATCAACAACCTTGTCCTCTTTTATATCTATTATTCTATTAGCAACTGTTTGAGTTAATTGATGGTCATGTGAAGTAAATATCATATTTCCTTTAAATCTTGACATTCCTTCATTTAATGCTGTTATACTTTCCATATCCAAATGGTTTGTTGGTTCATCCATTATAATAAAGTTTGCACCAGATAACATCATTTTAGATAAGACGCACCTTACTTTTTCTCCTCCTGATAATACAGAAACATTTTTAAGTGCTTCTTCTCCAGAGAATAACATTCTTCCTAAAAATCCTCTTATATAAGTTTCATCTGGGTCTTTTGAGTATCCTCTTAACCAATCAACTAAAGTCATATCTTCTTCAAATAAATAATTATTATCTTTTGGGAAATATGTTGTTGTTATGGTTGTTCCCCATCTTATTTCACCCTCATCTGGGGCTAATTCTCCTGCTAATATTTGAAACAATACTGTTTTTGCAAGTTCATTATCTGCTAATACTGCAATCTTATCATTTGCTTTAACTGTAAAGCTAATATTATCTAATAATTTCACTCCATCAACTGTTTTTGATAAATTTTTAACTTCTAATATATCATTCCCAACTTCTCTATCTGGCTTAAAATCTATGTATGGATATTTTCTATTAGATGGTTTAATTTCATCTAATTCAATTTTTTCTAGTGATTTCTTTCTTGATGTTGCTTGTTTTGATTTAGATGCATTTGCACTAAATCTTGCAATAAATTCTTGTAATTCTTTTATTTTTTCTTCTTTTTTCTTATTAGCTTCTTTAGCTTGTTTTAATGCTAATTGACTTGATTCATACCAGAAATCATAATTTCCTGGATAAACTTTTATCTTTCCGAAATCCACGTCAGCTATATGTGTACATACTTTATTTAAAAAATATCTATCATGTGAAACAACTATTACTGTGTTTTCAAAATCCACTAAAAAATCTTGCAACCAGTTTATACTCTTTAAATCTAAGTCGTTTGTAGGTTCGTCTAAAAGTAATATATCTGGATTTCCAAATAATGCTTGTGCTAACAAAACTTTTACTTTATCTTTTGCTTCTATTTCTTTCATTAAATTATAGTGCATTGTAGATTCAATACCTAAGTTATTTAAAAGTATTGCTGCATCTGATTCTGCATTCCATCCATCTAATTCAGCAAATCTTTCTTCTAGCTTTGCTGCTTTCATACCATCTTCTTCTGAAAAATCTGGTTTTGCATATATTTCGTCTTTTGCTTTCATTATTGAATACAGTTCTTGATTTCCCATTATTACTGTATCTATTATTGAATAATTCTCAAAAGCAAAGTGGTCTTGTTGTAAAACAGAAATCCTTTCTGTTTTTTCTTTTGTTACTTCACCTTTACTTGGTTCTAATTTTCCTGATAATACTTTTAAAAAAGTAGACTTTCCAGCCCCGTTAGCCCCAATTATTCCATAACAGTTTCCTTTTCCAAATCGAATATTTACATCTTCAAATAATACTCTTTTTCCAAATCTTACTGTAACATTGTTTACTGATAACATTTCATTCCTCCTAAAATTTAATCACAAGTAAGATTATAACTTATTTTCATATATTTGGCAAATATTATCTTCAATATTTTATTAAATTAAAAAGCACATTAAAAATGTGCTTTTTAGTCTTCTACTGCTAATTTTATTCCCCATAATCCTGATATTCCTACAAGAGTATATATTATTCTAGCAAGTACTGTCATATCACCAAATATCATTTCTACTAGATTAAATTTAAAAATACCTATTAATCCCCAATTTATAGCACCTATTATTATAAGTATTAATGCAATTTTATCTATAATCTTCATAAAATTTTCCTCCTTTATTGTTTTTTATTAATATTCCTTTTTTTGGTCTTTTTATTCATTTTAATTGAATTTATTATAAATTTGTGATATTTTTACAATATATGTATGGAGGATGTTTTATGAGAAAAGTTAAAATTGTTAATTATAAAAAGTTTTTTAGATTCATTTTTATTGTCGGTATAATACTCTTCATATTATTTAGAATTCCATCATTCTTACATGAATCCAAGTATGAAAAAACTGAGACCGACAAAGAAATATCTAATAATGTTTCCACAACTATTCATATGTCAGTTATTGGAGATGTGATGAGTCATTCTACTAATTTCAAAAATGCTTATGATTCTGCAAAAAAAGATTACGATTTTTCAAATACTTTTAGAAATATTTCTTCTTATATAAAAAATTCTGATATTGCAATTGGTAATCTTGAAACAACTTTTGCAGGAGAATCTAGAACATATTCTGGCTATCCTAATTTCAATACACCCGATAAATTAGCAAAAAATTTAAAAGATTTAGGCATAGATGTTTTATCTACTTCAAATAACCATTGTATGGATAAAGGATATTCTGGATTAGTTAGAACTTTAGATACGTTAGACAAATACAAAATTTCTCATATGGGAACATATCGTTCTGAAGAAGAACAAAATACTATTTTAATTAAAGATGTTAATGGAATAAAAATAGCTTTTTTAGCATTTACTTACGGGACAAATGGTATATCTATTCCCAAAGATAAAAGCTACTCTGTAAATCTTATAGATAAAGATTTAATAAAAAAACAAATTGAGCTAGCCAAAAAAGAAAATCCAGATTTAATTTGTGTAAATATGCATTGGGGTATTGAATATAAACTAAAGCAAAATAAACAACAAGAAGAATTAGCTGATTTTCTTTTCAATAATGGTGTTGATTTAATTTTAGGAAGTCATCCGCATGTCTTAGAGCCAATGGAAAAAAGAACAATTACTTTAGATGACGGAACTTCCAAAGATGGATTTGTTATATATTCTCTTGGTAACTTTATGTCTGGACAAATATATCCAAATACCAAAAGTTCTGTAATTTTAGATATTCAAATAACAAAATCCAATGAAAATAAAATTTCAATAGATAATGTAAATTATACTCCTATTTATCTTTACGATAATGGAAAAAATTCTACATCTCGTACAAGATATACATTGATTGATATAGAATCTTCTATTAAAGATTTTGACAATGGTAAAAACAATATTTCTGATTCATTATATAAAACTTTAAAAAGCGAATTAAAAAATATAAGATCTACTGTTGGTAATCCAATATCAAAAGAAGAAGCATAAATATGCATATGCTTCTTCTTTTATTTTTAAATATCATTAATCCTCGACATTTTTTGACAATTATTTTATTACACATGTGTTAAAATAAATTTAATTATAAATTATGAAATATAACTTTTGTATACTATTAGACAACATTTTATTAAAAAATAAATTTATCTTCTGCTCCTTCAAATAGCTGTTCATAAGATACTTTTAATATTTTAGTAAATGCGTATAATTCATAATCTTTTACTGTACGTTTATTATGCTCAATTTTATATATATCGTTATTAAACATTGTTATACCTAGCAAAGCTAACTCTCTACACATATCTGGTTGAGAAAGTCCTCTTTCTTCTCTATATTTACGTAGATTCTTAGCAATAATATTAAGATTATTATTAAGTTTTCTTGCACCCATATTAATTCTCCTCTAAATATTATTAATGATATAATAAAATTGCACATCAATTTACATTCAGTAGATGTAAGAGTATTATTTCAACAATATATTCAAATATACATCATAAATAATATAAGAAAGAAGCGTGTGTGTATGAAAAGTACTGGTATTATTAGAAAGCTAGATGAATTAGGAAGAATTGTTCTTCCTGTAGAACTTAGAAAAAATTTAGACATAAAAGAAAAAGATCCTATGGAAATTTCTACTGATAATGATTGTATTATTTTAAGAAAAAAAATTGATTCTTGTGTTTTCTGTAGTTCATCAACTAATTTAAATGTATTCAAGTCTAAATATATATGTAATAAATGTTTTAAAAAATTAAAGGAGGAATTAAAATGAATGATAAATTATTAGAAATTAGAAAAAAAGCCGAAAAGTGTCTTGGAGAAACTAGGATTGCAGATGGTGAAGCTGAAATTAATAAAATTTTAATTGATTTAGCAGAAACAGATGAACAAGATTTAGATATGAAATCTAATACTATTGATAATATTCATAATTACTTATTTAGTAAATCTAAATTAAAGCTTTTAAATTCAGATTTAACCTTCTTGCAACATCTTTCTAATCGATTAAAATGCGATTATGAAAAAACTATTGATGACTTAACAAAAGATAATAATTCAGTAAGAACTGAATTATTAGATATAATAAAAAGAAATTATTAAACATAAATTTCTTTAAACTCCATATTAGAAAAAGCAACAAACTATATAATGTTTGTTGCTTTTTTTGGTGGGTCATCGGGGGGTCGAACCCCGGACCTTCGGATTAAGAGTCCGCTGCTCTACCAACTGAGCTAATAACCCATTTTTTCTTGGAACAGTTATTATTATACGCTTTTACTTTATTTTTGTCAATTATTTTATAATAATTTAAAGACGGAAAAAAATCCGTCCTTAAATTATTGTATTTTATACTTAGTTAATCTTCATTTTCTGTTACTTCTGCCTCTTCTATTTTTTCATCACTTTTACTTGTTGTTTCATCTGAACTTTTACTACTGCTTTTTTTTGTTCCTTTTTCTATTATTCTATTCATTGGTTTATAAGTATCTGATGAAAGTAATGTTTTTGATATAACTTTCCCATTATATTTTACAGTTTTATATGCTTTGCTTTTATAACCATTATGTCCTTTTTGTATTATTTTTTGTTTTCCTTCTGCAAGTGTATTATTATCTTGATATGTTGTTTCAAATGGTGTAGTACTTAAAACACTACTACTTATTTCTATATCATATTCTTTATCTTCTTTTATTCCTTTTAATGATATATTAACAACTCCATTTTTAGCATTTGCAACTATTTTTATAGGATAGTTTCTATTATTTTTAAATTTAAAGTCTTTACCACCATAAGATACTGTTGCATCTCTTCCGGCTGGTACATAGCTTACTGCATATGAATGGTTGTATCTTTCAACAATTTCTAAATTTGCATATAATACCGAATTATATAATGTAGTAGATACTTGACATATTCCTCCACCATATGCTTGAACCACTTTGCCACCAACATATGCTCCTCCTAGTTTATATCCTTTTTCTTTTGTTGTATTTCCTAAAACTTTATTATAAGAAAATGTTTCTCCTGGTTGAATTATAGTTTCATTTATAGTTTTACATGCCAAAGCTATATTACTTGCTCTACTTGTATTTCCTGCATCATATATTGTAGTATATTTCGATAATGTTTGCTTGAATATTTTATCTCCTAAATCTTCTGTTCTTACTTTTGGTTTAGTTATTTTTAAAGGTATTTCATACTCTTCTTTTTCTTCTTTTACTATTTTTTTTGCCTCTTCCATGCTTATATTAAAATCTAAGCCATTTTCTTCTACATGTAGTTTGAAAGGATCTTCTTCTATATATGCATCTTTTGCTTCTCTATATATTTCATCATGTATTTTCTCTATATCTATTTTTTCAGCTTCAACTTCTTTTGTTGGAATTTTAATATCATTTATTACATCTTTTAATTGATCCTTGACATTACCAATTATTTTTTCTTCTAATTTATCTTCTTGAACTTCTATTCCAGATTTTCCATTTGTAATAATTAATTTGTCATCATTTATTTCATATGTAACTTGTTTTACTGCTCCTGGTATTTCTAAATTAATATTTTTTATCATATCTGATAATATTTTT
>CAJKDR010000032.1 GCA_905198755.1 uncultured Clostridiaceae bacterium | reverse complement strand
TTTATACAGCAACAATAAAGATATCGGACAGCAAAATACTATTAATAATAAGATAGAAAATAAGAATAATAATGAAATATATAATATTTCAAATACAATTGCAACTTCAAATAAAGAAGAAAAAACAACACCAAATACATTAATGATATACAAAACTTATTATACAAAATGTAACCATTATATAAATGAGTATAAAGATATAGATATTAGTGATGTGAATTTAACAGAAGATGAAATACAAAATAAAAATAGAGAATGGACAATAAACGAATTTTCTTCAGAGCAAGTTATATTTGAAAAAGAATCAGAAGAATTTTGTAACCAACATTATAAACTTAAACTTATAGATAATAGAATAGTTATTTTTAATATATCAGAAGATGGAGAGGAAAAAGAATACAAGAGAACAGAAATAAGTTCAGAGTATTTGACTCAAGAAGATCTATTAAGATTAAAAGAAGGAATAACGGTTTATGGAAAAGAAAATTTAACAAGTGTATTAGAAGATTATGAATAGAAAAAAGCAATTAGATTATTCTAATTGCTTTTGTTGTTTGTTTCTTCATTTAATTTTAAGTTTTCTTTTTTGAAATATCCTTTTATATAAAATTCTCTAAAATACATAACCAAAGAGAATAATGTCATAAATAATGCTAAGTAATATAATGTTATATCAAAAGTGAAATCTAATTTAAACTGCCTTATTAATAGTGAAACCGCAATTGCCAAATAAAATAAAACAGTTGCAGATTTTCCATACCATTTGCTAGAAACAACTAAATCTCTACCATAAAGGAAAGAGGCACCACATACCATAAAAGCTTCTTTTAAAAGTACAATAACTAATATCCACAAAGGTATAATTCCTTTAAAAACTAAAGTACATAATAAAGAAAGTTGAGTTACTTTATCTGCTAATGGATCTATTAATTTGCCAAAGTTAGTTATAAAATTAAATTTTCTTGCTATTGCACCATCTAAAACATCTGTTAACCCTGAAAGAGTTAATAATATAAAAGCAGCAATGTAATTATCTCTAATTAAATAATAAAGTATAAAAGGTATTATAAAAAATCTTAAGATTGTTAGTACATTTGGAATATGTTTAAACATATAAATCCTCCATTTATTTTACATTAAAATTAAACTCATTATTATTACAACTAATTTCTACGGTTTGACCATTTTCTAAATCTTTTCTCAATATCATCTCAGATAGTTCATCTTCAATATATTTTTGAATAGCTCTTCTTAAAGGTCTTGCTCCATATTTTAAATCTGTTCCTTTATTTAATAGTAATAATTTTGCATCTTTTGTAATAGTCATATTAATATTTTTATCTTGTAATGCTTTTTTTGTATCTTCTAACATTAAATCTATTATTTGCAATAATTCATCCTTATTTAAACTATCGAAAATAACAATTTCATCAATTCTGTTTAAGAATTCTGGTCTAAAAGTTTCTTTTAATGTATCTAATATTTTATTAGAATCAATAGAAGAACTATTTCCAAATCCAATAGAATTTGTGTTTAGATTAGAACCAGCATTAGATGTCATAATAATAATTGTATTCTCGAAACTAACAGTGTTTCCTTGAGAGTCAGTAAGTTTTCCATCATCTAATATTTGAAGTAAAATATTAAACACATCAGGATGAGCTTTTTCTATTTCATCTAATAATATAATAGAATATGGTTTTCTCTTTACTTTCTCAGTAAGTTGACCAGCATCATCATATCCAACATAACCTGGAGGAGAACCTATCAATTTTGATGTTGAATGTTTTTCCATATATTCTGACATATCAACTCTAATCATAGCATCTTCACTGCCGAACATTTCATATGCTAAACTCTTAGCAAGTTGGGTTTTACCAACACCTGTAGGACCAACAAAAATGAATGAAGGTGGTCTCTTAGTTGATTTTAAACCTGCACGATTTCTTCTAATAGCTTTACTAACAGCTTCAACAGCTTTGTTTTGACCTATAATTTTTTTATGAAGATTATTTTCTAAGTTAAGTAACTTATCAGTTTCTGCTTCAGTTATTTTTTTTACTGGAATTTTTGTCCAACTTTCAATTACATTTGCGATATCTTGTTCTGTAATATTTGGCAATTTTATTTTTTTATTTAATTTGTCTATATCTTCAATTAATTTACATTCTTGAGTCTTTAAATCAGCAGCTTTCTGGTAATCTTCTGTAGAATCAGCTTGAGCAGCTTCCTCTTTTTGAGATTGAACAGATGCTAATTCATTTTTTAAAACTTCTAATCTAAATAAATCTACATTATCAAGATTTTTTCTAGAACAAGCTTCATCCAAAATATCTATAGCCTTATCAGGAAGAAATCTGTCATGAATATATTTCTCAGACATAATAACAGTTTTTCTTATAATGTCATTTGAAATTTTAACCTTATGATAATCTTCATAATACTTTTTTATTCCTTCAAGAATTTTAGTAGAATCATCAATATTGGGTTCTTCAACTAAGACACTTTGAAATCTTCTTTCTAAAGCAGAATCTTTTTCGATATATTTTCTATATTCTTTTAAAGTAGTAGTTCCTATAAGTTGAATTTCACCATTTGCTAAAGAAGGTTTTAGAATATTTGCTGCACTCATAGAACTGTCAGAATCTCCAGCACCTATAATATTGTGAATTTCGTCTATTACTAATATAATATTTTTTAAGGATTTGCATTCATCCATTATTGCTTTCATTCTACTCTCAAATTGACCTCTAAACTGAGTACCAGCGACTATTGAAGTCATATCAAGTAAATACACTTCTTTGTTCATTAATTTAGCTGGAACATTTCCACTAGCTATTTTAATAGCTAAACCTTGTGCGATAGCTGTTTTACCAACACCAGGTTCACCAATCAAACAAGGATTATTTTTAGTACGTCTGTTTAATATTTGAATAACTCTATTTATTTCTTTATCTCTACCAACAACAGTGTCTAATAAATTATTTTTTGCTTTTACAGTTAGATTTGTACCATAAGTATCTAGAACCCTTCTTCTTTTTTCCTTTGGACGTTTTTCAACTTTTATTTTTTTTCCTCCATTTGACTTAGAAGAAGATTCATTTGATTCAGAAGTGGGATCAGGATTAAACATTGCACCAAAAATAGAACCTAAAGGAACAGCATTTCCATCGGCTAAATCTTCTAAATTAATATTTTCATTATTTATACTATTAGATAAATCTTTAAAAATAACTCCAAATTGTGAAGCCATCTGATCTAGATTTACATTATTTTTTGCATCATTTGAATTGCTAGAAGTGTTTTCAACAGAAATACCTTTTTCTCTAGCACAATTATTACAATATCCAACTAAGTGATTTTTATCTTCTTTTGTAGGTTCATTGATGAAAATTGTAGCTGGATTTTTTTTGCATTTTGAACATAACATAAACGAGTCTCCTTTTCTTTTAGTATACATATAATAATACATCAAAATGGGGGAATAGTCAATATAATTGGACCGAAAGTTATAGTAAAAACAATTGCTAAAACTAATAGTATATGTTATAATAAATACATTATTACAAAAGGAGAATTTAAGTAATGAGATGGAGAAAAATATTTGTTATTAGTATAATAGTTATTTGTATTGTGAGTATAAATTTAGCTGTTTACATGCAAATAACTCAAAAAGAAAAGAAAAGTATTAAAAAAAGTGATATTGAGCCAGTTGTCGTTGATACAGTTGAATTAACAGAAAATTTTGAACACATATTTGATAATAAAATTGATTACCAAAACAATGATATATCATCAACTACTAAGATTGATACTTCAAAAGAGTTAATTTATACAATACAAACTAAACAAGAAAAACAAGATGGCAAGTATGATATAAATGTTAATATACCATATATAAATATAAGTAATAGTAATATAGAAAATATAAATAAAGAAAAATTAAAAGTTGTAGAAGAAGCTGCAAAAATATTTGAGGAAACATTACAAATAAAATTAACAAAGATTATTATTATTTTTATTATTTACAGTTAATGCCTGTATTTAAAAATATTAATTTTGAAAAAATGAAATTACAAGAAAAAGAATTTTCAAAATAGCTTTTAAGCTGTTGTATTATATATAACCTTTTTTAGATTTAACCCTGCATAAAACTCATCCATCTTATTAGCCACCTGTGCTTCTTTGGATTTGATTATGTGCGAGTAAGTGTTAAGGGTTACATTTTTATCTGCATGTCCAAGTCGAACGCTTACAGTTACAATGTCTTCACCTGATGAAATCAACAGGCTTGCGTTTGTATGGCGGAGTTGGTGAAATGTTATCTTTGGCAGGTTATGACGATTTAAGAATTTTGTAAACCACTTATACGGCAACTGTGTACTTATCGGACTGCCGTCCTCGTGCAGGAATACATATTTACCGTTTTGCCAAGCGGTACCAAACTTAAGTCTGTTCTCATTCTGTTGCTTTTTGTATTCCTTCAATAGAGATATTACCGTTTTGGAGGCTGTAACAGTTCTTACTCCTGCATCAGTTTTCGGTTTACCTTCAATATTGCCGTAGCCTGTAATATAGTGTCGCTGTTTGTTGATGTTAATTTCACAGGTGTCAAAATTTATATCTTCCCACTTCAAGCCAGTTAGCTCACCCTCTCTCAATCCGATATCTATTGCAAGATAAATCATAGTCATATACATTAGAGGCTCTAATTTTAAGCATTGGAGCATATCTGCCACCTGTTCATCATTGTAATACTTAGCCTTGGACTTGGTTACTTTTTGCGGTTTGGCTCTTTCAGCAGGATTATTTAGTAAGATGTTCCAGTCAACAGCAGTGGATAATATTGAGTGAATAACTATATGATGATTGCGGATTGTTTTTCTGGTCAATTTCTTTTCTGAATTACCTTTAAACATTCTGTTGAAGTCTAGTTTATAGCAATTACAAAGCTTTTGAGCCCTAAAGCAGGTAATATCCTGTTAAGTATAATTTTGTATGACACTAGAGTAGTCGGTGCCAAGTTTTTCTCTGCATAATCAGTAAGCCATTTTGCAGCAAATTCTCCAAATGTAATTTTACCGCCATCCAAGAACAAGCCGTTTTCTACTTCTTGTTGGAATAATACGCATAGAGTATTAAGTTCTTTTTGCCGTTTGCTTTCAGACATATTTTCAGGAAGTTTAACGGTTTTTGACACTCGTCTGTGTTTGCCGTTTGAGTCATACCCCATTGATACGACTATTTTATATGAATTTTTTGATTTCTGCTCATAGTACGCCATTATTACCTCTATTCTTTATTATTACTGATTTGCCTGTTTCTTACCTTCATTTTCTTAAATTCGTTTGCCCCGCAAGTGATGAGCCAAAATAGATACTTGAATATTACCGATATTACTGATACTACCGATACTAAGTGTGTTTTAAGTATCAGTAGTATCGGGTATATCAGTATATTTAGTTGAACATTGCATCTATTTTTGCCCATTCATCAGGTGGCACGCTTTTCTCAAATTTGTGTAATCTTGTTCCATTACTGCCGTGTGGCGGTGGCGGATTGTAAATAATACCTTCGAGTTCAAGCATTAAGCCTTTATATTTACGCAGCCGCTTACCTATCGTTTCATGTGTTTCATCTAAGTTGATACCGCAACGCTTTTCAAATTCAGACAATAGCTCTTTAGCAGAACATTGAAATTTATCTGTTTCTACAGTATCTAACAGTTTTCGTAAAGCCTTTATTATTGGGTCATTACTATATTCTGTTCTTTCCTTCTTTAAACGCTGAATTTCTGCATTGCCTTTAGATATCCACTCACAATTAGATTGGTTAAATTGCAGATACAAATCATCTTGTTCGACATCTCTGCCTGTAATATGTAACTGTGCATCATTTGCGTATCTATTTTCTTTTTCAATTACGAATATTGTGTCACAGGCGCCTGTAATTGCGTTAGTTCCTGATATTCGGTTATAAATATCATTATCTTTTTGTTTCCTCAAATGATGAATAACTAAAATACAGATATTATGCTTATCAGCAAATTTTTTTAATATACTCAAGTCTCTGTACTCAGCAGTATAAGCATTTTCATTTTTGGCGGAACCTATTCTAACCATTTGAAGTGTATCAATAATTATCAGTTTTGTATCAGAGTGTTCTTTTAAATAATTTTCTAAGTCATCAATTAATCCATGGTTAATAGAATTGGCATTTACTGCAAAATCAATATCTTCTGGAATTTTTTCATCACCAAGTACCTTTTTTAATCGTTTTATAATCCTACGCTTGCTATCTTCTAATGTCAGGTATAAAACTCTTGATTGGTGTGTCTTGAATCCTAAAAAGTCTTTACCCTGTGCAACACGAATACTTAAACCCAACCCAAACCAACTTTTGCAGAATTTAGGAGGTGAGGCTAAAAGACCCAAACCCTGCGGTAATAAATTATCTACTGTCCAATAAAGCGGTGGCAGGTTCAGATTTATAAGCTCAGAAGACGATATGGGTTCAAATTTTTGAAGACAATAGACTTCTTCTTTTTGATTTTTGCTTTTTGGAATTCCGCAAAGTTCATGCTTAAAGTGGTTTATTGCCGCTTTTAAGGTCATGTTTTCTGTTCGTATCAGGAAGTCGATTACACTCCCGCCACAATTACCATGCTGTCCAAAACAATGCCAATGACCAGTAGCTTTATAGACAACAAAGCATTCTTCATGCCCACATATAGGGCAATTTAGAAACATTATAGATTTTTGATTTTCATAACGGATTTTACCGCACCTTTCACGATAGAACGAGTTATAGTCAAAATTTATTTTTAAATCGTTTAAGTGATTAGGATATTTCTTGGCTTGCGGGTTGTGCAAGCCAAGCATTTTACCAAAACTAATTGTCATATATATTTACCTCCTTATTTGTTCCAAAGTAAATCCTGTCGGCATTTACGCAGGGTGTGTCTGATTGAGGAAATAATGTTGGAAAGGTGTCTGCCAAAAATTCCCTTCTTTCTTCCATTTCAACGGGCTTACGCATTGCGAAAATAAGCCTAAATTTCGGTTTTTCCTCTGTGTGTGAGAAACTTTTGTAATAAATTACAGGAGAAATTCTGCACTCTTTGCAAATATCTAAGGCTTTTTCAATAGTTAATATTGGCGAATTTACATCTTCATTATCTACATCAACAGGAAATAATTGCTGTTGTGTCCAATGAATTGCACTGCATCCACCTTCCAAAATCCCAGGGCTGAATGAATGACCTGTTTGAATTAGGTTGGCAATTTCTCTCAGCGTTAAAAGTTTAGGTTCACTGCTTTGTGTACGGATTTTAATCCCTCCGATTTCTTTGCCTTTTGGTTTTTCGTTGTACCCTTTGCTATCAAATTGTATTGGGTATCTTTTTTCTTCTTTAGTCATAAAGACCTCCTTTTATTTTTCTGCTACTGTTACTAACTGTTACTTTGGCATTGTCACCATTATTCAGATAATTAATTAAGCTGTCCATATTTAAAAGGTACTTGACCCCAGAGCGGACAAACTTGACTTTCCCTTGTAGGACAAGTTTTCGTATGTGATACTTGGTAAGCCCTGTAATTTCTGAAGCCTCTGAAATGGTTTTCATTTCAGGAATTACAATTTCTCTTTGCATTTAGCCTCCTTTCTTTATATATGCTGAGTTGTAACAAATATCACTTTACAAAAGCCAAGAAAGAAGTGAGCAAAATTAGAAACTAATGAGTAAAAATGCAATAATTAAAAATATTATTGTATTAATGCAAAAATATGCTAGAATAAAAATATGAAAAAGAAAGAACCAAACAAGCTACATCAATTATTAAGACAAATCTTTGGAAAGCGTTGTTATGATTTAAGATGTGATGATGAAACAAGTCGACCAAATGGGAATAAAACTTCATATAAAAGTACATCTATGCAAAAATTAGCAACATTATTTTCTGCAAAAATAGAAGATAGGTATGATACCTCAAAAATATCACGATTAGAGAATTATACTGCAGAAGTGACCATATTAGATTTATACCTTTATCATAAACACTATAATGTATCATATAATTATTTAATGGGTGATACAGAAAATAAAAAAGAAATTAGCATAGTTGAATGGTTGTCATTGGATACAGATGAAAGAGCATTGTATAAAGAAGATAATATATTAGGAGATAATAATAATGATATCATTTCAAATGAAGAATATTTAAATCTTTCGAATGATGCGCAGAAATTTTATTTAAAAGCGGAGGATGTGGTTGAGTATGAGGAGAGAGTAAAAGATACGCATGATCATATATTTGTTAAACATGATTTATTTAACCATGATCCTAAAATGAAAAATATCAATCCTAATAATATCTATAGTCAGAATGGAATTGCAGAAGCTTTTATTAAATTTGCATATGATAATAAACTTAGTTTTGCACCAACAGAGGAAGAACTGAATCAAATAATGCATCCGGAGAATGAACTCCCTTTTTAGCAAGCCTCTCCAGTGATGATGTGTTCAACAATTTGTTGGAGAGGCTGGAATGTACGAATGTTATGCTGAGTAGGGTGATTGATGAACCGTTCAGATTTGATCCAGAGTATTATTCAAAAAGTAATCTAATGCTTGAAGACTTAATAAAAAGCACTAACGGAGGGGCTATAGAATCGTATAATGGGAAAGTAGATTGTAGTGCTTTTTATCCATCGATTACAGGATTTTATAGTGACGATAAATCATTAATACCTTTTATAAGGGTTAATGAAATACAAAATGGCTTGGTTGTTCTTACAGATGATACAGTTTTTTTGCCAGAAAAGGTACTAAATGATAATCAAACAACTATTTCTAAGGCATACCCAGGGGATTTAGTTATTGCAAAAGGTGGAAATACATTAGCAAAAGTTGGATTGGTTACGAATGAATATCCAGTCTATGCTACTTGTAGAGATGTTATTATTTTAAGAACAAATGATTTGAATGGGATAAATAAGTATTATTTATGGTCTTTTTTACATTCGAAGTATGGACAGAATCTTATGTGGAGATCAGCTAGTCAAACAGGGCAGCCTCATATAACACTTCCAATAATAACTAATATGCATGTGCCTTCTTTATCGGAAAAATTTCAATTAGAAGTAGAAAATTTATATATTGCTTCAGTTGAAAATAAGAAGCTTGCAGAAGAAAAATATAAGAAAGCAGAAACAAAGTTGCTTTCGGAATTAGGGGTTGATATTTGTAAATTTGAAACAGAAGTATTTTCTGTAAGAAGATATACAGATATATTATCTGCAGAGCGTATGGATGCAGAATATTTCCAACCTAAATATGATAAACTTATATCGACTATATTAAAATATGATCCTAAAGCGAAGACGCTCGATGATGTGGCAATATATTTGTTTACTGGTGAGTATGCTGACAAATATATGTTATTTGATAAAGGGTTATGCCATTATGTGCGAGGAACAGATATATATGACGGAATAGTTGAAATAGATTTATTTCATAGTGTTGATCCACAAAAGCACAGTAAATTTGTTTGTGAAGGTGATATAGTTACAGGTAGAGTAGGAACTATAGGTAATTTTGGAGTTATTTCAAAAGAACTTGATAATTCTGTGTGCTCAGATAATGTTCTTTGTTTTCATTTGCCAAATGACTACATACCAAACGTGTACGCACTATATTTTAACTCTTCAATAATAAATGAACTTACAAATAGAATGTCGAGAGGATCTGTTCAGCAAAGAATGAATCAGGAAACATTGCGTGAACTGATTATTCCATATATTAAATATGACACTCAAATAGAATTAAATGAGATTATTTTGTGTTCATTTGAATTAATGAATAAATCTAAACGTCTTTTAGAGTGTGCAAAGAAGGCGGTTGAAATGGCAATCGAAATAGATGAATTCACAGCTTTTCAGTGGCTTGAAGAATCAATGAGGAAATAGGGGCAATTCAAATCCCTACACTCTTTTTTAGGGAAGACCGATGCCCCTCTCACGCGTATTTTCGCGAAATTGCAAAGGGGGTATTGTTTTTTGTCGGGTATTTGCCGGAGAGACTTGATTTTAAAGGATATGGGGAGATAT
>CAJKDR010000031.1 GCA_905198755.1 uncultured Clostridiaceae bacterium | reverse complement strand
AATCTTAATTTTCCCTATCAGGTAGTCAGCGCCAAAGTAAATAACCGTTCTGAAGGACTCAATTTCCGGGTCTACAACAATAAAGATGTTGAATTTTTGGATGTACGGGATTCTTCCGGTATGCGTACATATGTCCGTTCGCTTTGCTTTATCCTGTACAAGGCTGTCAATGAATTGTTTCCGGATGGAAAACTGTTTGTGGAGCATCCCGTATCCAAAGGCTATTTCTGCAATCTCCGCATCGGGCGTCCCATTGAGCTGGAAGACGTATCGGCCATAAAAAGACGGATGCAGGAAATCATAGCGGAAGATATTCCATTCCGCCGCACCGAATGTCATACCACCGAAGCCGTACGCGTATTCAGCGAACGGGGCATGAACGACAAAGTGAAACTGCTGGAAACATCCGGCTCCATATATACCTATTACTATACATTGGGAGATACGGTGGACTACTATTACGGCAATTTGCTCCCCAGCACAGGCTTTATCAAGCTGTTCGACATCGTGAAATATTACGACGGCCTCTTGCTGCGTATTCCCAATAAAGAGAACCCTGCCGTACTCGAAGATGTAGTAAAACAAGAGAAGATGCTTGATGTATTCAAAGAACATCTGCGCTGGAACTATATCATGGGGCTGAGCAATGTGGGCGACTTCAACCTTGCCTGCGAGGAAGGCCATGCAACCGACCTGATTAAGGTGGCCGAAGCCTTACAAGAAAAGAAGATAGCCCAAATTGCCGACGAAATCTATCACCGGGGAGAAAACGGAAACCGCGTAAAGCTTGTCCTGATCTCCGGCCCCTCCTCTTCCGGAAAAACAACCTTCAGCAAACGGCTCTCCGTACAGTTGATGACCAACGGACTGCGCCCCTATCCCATTTCATTGGACAACTATTTTGTAGATCGTGAAGATACTCCGCGTGACGAAAACGGCAATTATGATTATGAATCTCTCTATGCCCTCGACCTTGAACTTTTCAACAGCCAGTTGCAAGCCTTGCTTCGGGGAGAAGAAGTGGAACTGCCCCGGTTCAACTTCACGTTAGGCAAAAAAGAATATAAAGGAGACGAAGAAATATCAAACGAACAAATTGGAAGAAAGATATTAACTCCTTGTGTTAATAAGATAGTAGAAGTAGGAACAGCAGCTTATTATGATAAAAGAAAAATAAAAAGTGGAGATACAGTTTATTCAACACCTTATACATTAGCATTAAGAGAAGAAAATAAAAAAGATGCAGAAGTTATTATTACAATAAAACAAGACTCGAAATTGAAAATAATAAAAAAATCTAATAGTTGGTATTATGTACAATATGATTCATATTACGGATGGGTTGAACAAGAATGCGTAACATATATAAATAAAAATACAAATAATTATAACAATAATAACACAAAGCACTCAAAAGCAGAATTATTATCTAAGCTAAATAAAAATATGAACTTAATGCAACCAAGTGGTTTAACCTTAGAACAATTTAAGAAAGTTTTATCAAATGATAGCCAAGATAAAAATAAAGTGTTTGAAGAAAATGCGGAATATTTTTATTATATAGAACAACAATATGGTATAAATGGTGTATTTGTAGCAGCAATAGGAATACATGAAAGTGCATGGGGAACATCTAAAATAGCGACAAACAAGAAAAATTTATTTGGATATGGTGCATATGATATGAGTGCATATTCAAGTGCATATTCATACAATGGATATGCGGCTGGAATTGATATGATAGCAAGAGTACTAGTA
Source organism: uncultured Clostridiaceae bacterium (assembly GCA_905198755.1). Taxonomy (GTDB): domain Bacteria; phylum Bacillota; class Clostridia; order TANB77; family CAG-508; genus HGM13634. Next base: position 8,998 of record CAJKDR010000031.1, on the reverse strand, counting down.
AAACATTATTTGAACCCAGCAGGGACAAGCATATACAATGGAGAAGTAGCTACAGGAAGATATTATTGTGGAAGAACATTATCTGCAGTAAATAAAAAATATGCATCAGATAAAAACTGGAATAACAGTGTGTATAAATGGATGCAGTATTTGTATAACAAATTATAAAATTTAAAAAATAAACCTTGTATTTTTTTACATTCTAGTGTATGATATTGTCAGTAAAAAAGTGTATACGGAAATACCGAGAGGAGAAATTTATATGAAAAGAGTTGTAGCAGTTATTTTTTGCTTAATCTGTATATTTTCAGCTACTACAGTTTTTGCTACTAACACTAAAGTTATGAGCAACGAAACAGAAAGCAAATTAGTACAAATAAAAGATAAAGAACTAAAAAGTTTAGAAGATTATAAGCAAGCATATGGCTCAGATAGCTACGGATTAACAGCTTATATGCTAAATAAAGTTAGAGTATATAGTATTCCGTTTTGCTTTATAGGAATAGCAGTTGGAGCAATATACCAATATGTAATAGGAATAAGAAAAATAGACGTAAGAGATAGAGGTTTTTTATTAATAATTGGTTTTATAACAATTTTTGTAATATGCCAAGTATTACCACTAATATTTGCTATAGTAGTAAAAAGTTGGAGGGGTTAACAAATGAAAGTTTTATTTGCAGTTAGTAATGAAAATATATCAGCGCAAATAGTAAAAAAGTATCAAAGAGAATATAAAGAAATAATATCATATAAAAATATGTATTATTTTAATGCGGTCGTAAAAGAGCTACAAAGAGATAAATCTTATGACAGAATAGTAATAGGAGAAGATTTAGAACCATTCTCTAACAATAACTATGATGCAATAGATAAATTTATATTCGAAAAATTAGATAGTATAAGTGATGAAGCAACAGGCAGTGATGGAGATATCCCAATAATATTAATATGTGCAGATAGAAGATCTAAATCAGAACCTATGCTTGTAAAATTATTTGGATTAGGAATTTATAATGCTTTACTTGGACAAGACAGAAGTATAGATAATGTATGTAAAATGATTAATAGACCACGTAGTAAAAAAGAAGCAAAGATTTATTATAAAATAGATTCAGAAGAAGTAAACTATCAAAGTGAAAATGAGAATAATGTAAGTGAACTAGAAATAAAAAATATATTAGAACATTACAGAAGACTAGGAAAAAATGAAGATAGATATGTAGAAAGTTTTAATAATATCGCTGCACAATATAATGATGCACAATTAAGAATAATAACTAAGTTTTTACCACTAAATGTAAAAGCAGTATTAGAAGAACAATCACCTAAATATCAATCAATTATGACATTTGGAGATGCAAGTTCTACAATAAATGCAATAAATGAACAAAAAAAGAAAGCAGAAGGATTAAAAATAGGATTTTTAGAAACTAATGGAGCGGGAAGACCAACAAAACCTGTAATAGTTCCAACAGCTGTTAATAAAACAGCTAGAAAATTGACTTCTAGTACACAAAATGCTTCTACTAAAATAAATCAAAATAGAGAAAGTATAATTAATAATGACTCAAATCAAATTAATCAAGTTTATGCAAATAATAATATACAAAAACCAGTAATGCCAAAACCAGAGCCACAAAATGATAGCTTTGATTTTACAGAACTTGATAATTTAAATATACCAATAGCGGAAGAAGAAAAAAATGAGGTTGTTCAACCAGTACAACCTGTAAAAAGAGGAAGAGGAAGACCAAGAAAAAATCCTGTTCCAACAGTACAAGATGTAGAAAACAAACCTAAAAGGGGAAGAGGAAGGCCAAGAAAAAATCCTATTCCAGAACAAACATTACCAGAATTTGATGATGCGCAAGATAATAGTGCAACATTACCAGGATTTGATGACATACAAGATAATAGCACAACACTACCAGGATTCGATGATGTACAAGAAAATAGTGCAATATTACCAGGATTTGATGATGTACAAGACAATAGTACAACATTACCAGGATTTGATGATGCACAAGACAATAGTACAACACTACCAGGATTTGATGATATACAAGATAATAGTACAACACTACCAGGATTCGATGATGTACAAGATAATAATGCAACATTACCAGGATTTAATAATTTGCAAAACAATATTAATCAATCATCAACATGGCAAAATCAACAAACAACGTCAAATGTTACAAACTATTCAGGAGATAATTATTATTCTCATGATATGAGTAGAGTAACTAACTTATTATCAAAAGATAAAAAGATTGTTTCATTTGTTGGTACTACTAAAAACGGTACTTCATTCTTAGTAAATAACCTTGGAAAAACTTTAGCAAGTATGGGAATAAAAACAGCAATTTTAGATTTGACTACAAATAGAAATTCATATTATATATTTACTAATAATGATGAAAAATTGAGAGGAATAGCTTACGAATCAATAAAAAAATTGAGAAGCGGAATAGCAAGTGGAATATCAGTAGATAGAAACTTAGATGTTTATACTGCACTTCCTGGAGATTCAGTACCATTAGAAGATGTTGATAATATTTTATCAACTCTAGTGCAGAATTATTCTTTAGTTTTAATGGATTGCGATTTTAATACTCCGGGAGACTACTTTGGTGCAACACAAGAAATATATGTTGTACAAAGTTTAGATATATTAACAATACAACCTATGACAGCTTTCCTTAGAGAATTAAAGGCTAAAGATTTATTAAGAGAAGAAAAGATTAGAGTTGTAATAAATAAAGAAGTAAGGGTAAGAGGACTAACACCAAAAGCAATAATTGGAGGATTAGCCTTTTACAATGATCCATCAATGTCTTTTATGACAGAACTATTTAATAAAGATACAGTTAAATATTGTACAATTCCTTTTGATGAAGTAACATATTCAAAATATTTAGAGAATGTTATGGATTGTGAAATATCAACAAATGGATATTCAAGAGAATTTAATATGAAAATAAAAGAATTAGGAAGTATGGTGTATCCTCTAATAGGAAATAAATATAAACCAGCAGGAGATTATTCTTATAACAATACATTCTCATCTAATATGAATAATACTCTAGAACAAATGAAAAGAAATTATTAAAGTAAAAAAGAGGTGAAGAAAAGAGTATGATAATCATAATAGTAGTTGTACTTGTGGCAATTGTTTTTGGATTGTTAGCATACAATGTAGTAATTCATAGAAAAATACAAGATTTTAAAAATACAGATCAAAAAATAAAAAGTCTAAATGTACTACAAGAGTTTATGAGTACTATAGGTGAGGAATCTACAGTAGATGGAAAAATATCAAAGATAAATAATATCCTAATAGAACAATATAATATAAAATATTCAACAATAGTAGTATTTGATGGAGCAGAATATGTAATAAAGGCAACAAATGTAAGTGAAAAACATTGGGACACAATGAGAAATCTTCAATCAGAAGAAATATTTAAAGATAGTATTACAACAGCAACACCTAAGTACGTAACTGTAAACAATGATCAAGAAAGATTACCATATCAAAAACTAGAATTTGGTAGAGCAAAATCAGCAATTTTCTTTCCTTTATATATTGATAATATTTATATAGGATATTGGATAATTGAAAGTGGAGAACCACATGCTTTTGATAATTTAGATACCACAATATTAGAAGTAGTAAAAGAAAACATAGTATCAGTACTAAAGACAGTGTCATATCAAGCAACAGTAGAAAGTTTACCTAGAAAAGATTTATATTCAGAATTAACAACAGGGGAATTTTTATATGGTAAAGGAAAGAAAATAATAGATAAATATCCTGTTTCAACAGTATGTATGTTTAGAATAACTAATTTGGAACAAATAAATGAAGATACAACAAGAAAAACAGGAAATAATGTAATAACAGAAGTAAGCAGATATATAAGAGAAAGTATATCTTCAGAGTATTTATTTGTAAGATACATGGGACCAAAATTTGTTATAGTTTTTTCAGGAGTTGATGTTCAAGGAGCAACAGGATTTTTACAAGATTTAAAAGTGGGAATAGAAAAATTAAAGATAAAAATAGTAGATGACAATAAAGAAGAATCAGAAGATGATGTAATAATGCCAAAAATCAATATGGTACTTACTACATATTATAAAGGAACAGCGTTAGAAAGCGTTAATAAAAAATTAGAAGAATATTTAGATAATGCAGACAAAAATGAAAATGACATAAATGAAATATAAAGGAGGTAAAGTATTATGGATTTTGATAAAACAATGAATTTTACAGTAGAAAGAGATAAAAATATAAAGGCAAGAGAAATTTTAAAAAAGGTTTATAATGCACTTCAAGAAAAAGGATACAATCCTATAAATCAAATAGTTGGATATATATTATCAGGAGATCCAACTTATATAACAAGTTATAATGATGCAAGAAATTTAATAAGACAAATCGAAAGAGATGAATTATTAGAAAAAATGGTTAGAAACTATATAGGTTTGGATGAATAATTATGAGAACAATGGGAATAGATTATGGCGATAGCAGAGTTGGGATAGCATTAACAGATCCATTAGGTATAACTGCACAAGGATTGGAAACAATACATCATAATGGAAATGATAAAATTGTATTAAAAAGATTAGAAGAAATAATAAATGAAAAAGAAGTTGATACTATTGCAATAGGTATGCCATATAAACTTAATGGCGATGAAGCAGATAGAGTAGAAATAACTAAAAAATTTATTCAAAAGTTAAAATGTAAATTTAATAAAGTTAAAATAGAAACTGTTGATGAAAGATTAACAACAGTTGCAGCACATAAAACAATGAATTTTTTAGATGTAAAAAACAAAAACAAAAGAAATATAGTTGATACATTATCAGCAGTATATATACTTGAAATGTATATGAATAAAAACAAATAAGTTATTAATGTTGTAGAAATACAATTTTTATAAATTTGAAAGGAGAAATAAAATGAGTGAAGATATGAACAACATACCAGAAAATGAAGAGGTAGATAACATCATAGTATTAAATGATGAAGAAGGAAATGAAGTACAATTTGAATTCTTAGATTTAATAGATTTCGAAGGAGAAGAATATGTAGTATTACTTCCAGCAGAAGAAACAGAAGATGCAGGAGAAGTTGTTATATTACAAGTAGAAGATACAGATTCAGACGAGGAATCATATATAAGTGTAGAAGATGAAGATGTATTAAACAAAGTATTTGAAATATTCAAAGATAAATTTAAAGATGAATTCAATTTTGTAGATTAATAAAATAAATATATAACAGAGAGCAGATTAATTCTGCTCTTTTTCTTTACTTTATTAGCTTTTTGGTGTATAATACAAACATATTTTATATAGGAGTGATATTATGAGTGAACAAAATAATAATGAAGAATTAGAATTAGATGTAAACAAACTAATGCAAGTTAGAAAAGAAAAATTAGATGAGTTACAAAAAGCTGGTAAAAATCCATTTGAAGTAACTAAATACGATATAGAAAATTATAGTAAACAAATAAAAGATAACTATGAAGAATATGAACAAAAAGATGTAAGTGTAGCAGGAAGAATAATTGCAAAGAGAATAATGGGAAAAGCATCTTTCTGTACTATACAAGATTGTCAAGGAAAAATACAAAGTTATGTAAGTATAAATGACTTAGGGGAAGAAAACTATAAATTATTTAAAACATATGATATAGGAGATATTATAGGAATAAAAGGTTTTGTGTTCAAAACAAGAACAGAAGAAATATCTATACATGCTAAAGAAGTAAAATTGCTTACAAAATCTTTAAGACCATTGCCAGAAAAATTCCATGGATTAAAAGATATGGATTTACGTTACAGACAAAGATATGTAGATTTAATTGTTAACCCAGAAGTAAAAGATACTTTTGTATTAAGAAGTAAAATAATAAAAGAAATAAGAAAATTCATGGACGAAAAAGGATATATGGAAGTAGAAACACCAATGCTTACTACTGTAGCAACAGGTGATGCTGCAAGACCATTTATAACACATCATAACACATTGGATTTACAAATGTATTTGAGAATTGCACCAGAATTAAACCTAAAGAGATTAATTGTTGGTGGATTTGATAAAGTTTTTGAAATAGGTAAAAACTTTAGAAATGAAGGAATGGATATAAAACACAATCCAGAATTCACAAATATGGAATTATATTCTGCATATGAAGATTACAACGATATGATGGATATGGCAGAACAATTAATTTCAACAGTTGCAACAAATGTATTAGGAAGTTCTAAAATAACATATCAAGGAACAGAAATAGACTTAACTCCAGCATGGAGAAGAATAACAATGATAGATGCAATAAAAGAAGTTACAGGAATAGATTTCAACACAGTAAAAACAGATGAAGAAGCACAAGCATTGGCGAAAGAAAAAGGTGTTGAATATGAAGAAATAAAAAATACAAGAGGACATATAATAAATGAATTCTTTGAAACATTTGTAGAAGAAACATTAATACAACCAACATTTATTATGGATTATCCAGTAGAAGTATCTCCACTTACAAAAAGAAAGAAAGATGATCCTTCATTAGTAGAAAGATTTGAGTTATTTATAGGAGGAAGAGAATACGGAAACGCTTATTCAGAATTGAATGATCCAATAGATCAATATGAAAGATTTGTAAAACAAGTGGAAGCAAAAGAAAAAGGTGATGAAGAAGCTGGTGGAATGGATGAAGATTTTGTTAATGCACTAGAAATAGGATTACCACCAACAGGAGGATTAGGTATAGGGTTAGATAGATTAATAATGCTTCTTACAGATTCTGCATCAATAAGAGATGTATTATTCTTCCCAACAATGAAACCTTTAGCATAAAAAATACAGAAAGGCGAAATTTATGTTTGAAATAGATAGAAGATTTATTTATATATTATTGGGATGTTTAGTTTTATTTAGTATATTTACATATTCTATAGGAAATATAGTTTCACTACTATTTACAATACCACCTGTAATTATAGCAATAACTTTTCATGAATTTGCACATGCATGGATGGCAGATAAATTAGGTGACGAAACTCCAAGAATGCAAGGAAGATTGACATTAAATCCATTAAGCCATTTAGACCCAGTGGGGTTTGTGTTATTAATGTTTGCTGGATTTGGATGGGGAAAGCCAGTGCAAATAGATACAAGAAATTTTAATAGAAATGTCAGTGTGCAAAAAGGGGAAGTACTAGTGTCTTTAGCAGGACCAGTAATGAACTTTATATTGGCAATATTATTTGCAGTGATATTTGGTGCTGTATATATGTTTGCTAGCAGTACATTCTTTGCATCTACTATAGGAAGTGTAATATATGTGCTATTAAAAGAATGTGTAATAATGAATATTGGATTAGGAGTATTTAATCTAATACCATTACCACCATTAGATGGTTCAAAAATATTTATGAATTTATTTCCATATAATGCAAGAAGATGGATAATGGAACATGAACAAATATTTTATTATATATTCTTAGGAATATGGATAACAGGACTAGCAGGAATAATAATTTCACCAATAATTAATTTACTATATAGTGGATTGATGAATGGAATTCTTGCAATATTTAGACTATTTTAGAGGAATAGATGTTTTCCAATTTATTTATAAAAAGGAAAGAGAAAAATGAAAGATATATATACATTAGGAATTGAATCAAGTTGTGATGAAACTTCTGTATCAGTAGTGAAAAATGGTAGAGAAGTTTTGTCTAATGTCATAGACTCACAAGTGCCAATACACGAAAAATTTGGTGGAGTAGTACCAGAAATAGCTTCTAGAAATCATGTAGAAGCTATTTCTGCTGTTACAAAGAAAGCGCTAGAAGAAGCAGGAAAAGCATTTGATGATATAGATGCTATATGTGTTACATATGGACCAGGACTTGTGGGAGCTCTTTTAGTGGGCGTATCATATGCTAAAGCATTAAGTTATGCACTAAAAAAGCCATTAGTTCAAGTAAATCATATAGCAGGACATATAGCAGCAAACTATATAACTTTTAAAAAATTAGAACCACCATTTTTATGCTTGGTAGTTTCAGGAGGACATACACATTTAGTACATATAAAAGATTATACGAATTTTGAAATTCTAGGAGCTACAAGAGATGATGCAATAGGAGAAGCGTATGACAAAGTCGCTAGAGTAATAGGTTTAGATTATCCAGGAGGACCTAAAGTAGATAAATTGGCAAAAGAAGGAAAAGCAACTATAGAATTACCAGAAACACATTTTGAAAATTTAGATTTTAGCTTTAGTGGAATAAAAACATCAGTATTGAATTTGCATCACAAAAATCCTGATATTAATAAAGCAGACTTATGTTTAAGTTTTGAAAAAGCTACTACAGATGTGCTAATTTTAAATACAAAAAAAGCATTAAAAAAATTAAAAATAAAAAAGGTAGCACTAGCAGGAGGTGTATCTGCAAATTCATATATAAGAGAACAATTTTCAAAATTAGGAAAAGATGAAAATGTAGAAGTTTATTATCCAGAATTGAAATTATGTACTGATAATGCAGCAATGATAGCATCAGCAGGATATTATGAATTTATAAAAGGAACAAGAGCAAAATTAGATTTAAATGCAATACCAAATTTGAAATTATAAAATACTAAGAGAAAGGAAATGACTATGTCAATATATGCAATAGCAGATTTACATTTATCATTCAATAATCCTAAACCGATGGATATATTTGGAGATAATTGGGAAAATCATGCTGAAAAGATAAAAAAAGATTGGGTAGAAAAAGTAAAAGAAAATGATACGGTATTAATACCAGGTGATTTTTCATGGGAAACATATCTGGAAGATACATATAAAGATTTTGCATATTTAGACTCGTTACCTGGAAAAAAGATTTTATTAAAAGGAAATCATGATTATTGGTGGACAACAGTAACCAATATAAGAAAATATTTAAAAGAAAATAA
>CAJKDR010000030.1 GCA_905198755.1 uncultured Clostridiaceae bacterium | reverse complement strand
TTATCTATTTTGTTTACTTTTTCTTCTAACTTATCTATTTTATTTACTTTTTCTTCTAATTTATCTACCTTTATTTCTAACACATTTAATTTATTTAATATTTCTTTTAAAAGTTTCTCTTCCATATTTATTCTCCTTTTATTAATTTTATAACTTTTCGTTTTTCTTTTCAATACTTTTTGACAATTTTTATTATTTTCCTGTTCTTGGTAATTTTTTTGCTATTTGTATTTCTTTTAACATGGTTTTTACATTAGCTATATCTTTTATTGTCTGTTCTTTAAACTTACCTGTTAATTCTGTATTATTTTCAATTATTTCTCCATTTTTTAATTTATCTTTTGATTTAACTATAATCTTTGGTTTTGTATTATTTTTAAATCCTGCCATCACTTTTCCAAATTCATATTTTATTTCAGTTACTATTTCATTTTTTTCTAGTCCTATAAAATCAAAATCTATATATTCATCTTTTTGTGAGTTTACAGTTTTTAATAATTTATAATCGTTTTTATTTGTTTTATAGTAAATATTATAATTGATGTTTTCATTATAAGTTCCTGTACTCATTTTCTTAATATCTGTTTTTTCATATGGTAGATATTCTATCCATGTAAAGTCTGTTAATTCTACATTTCCATTATTTCTTATATCAAATTCATATTCAATTTCTTCATTAGTACAAACTTGCTCAGGTCCTCTTTTTTCTATTTCCAACTTAGGTATGATAGGTTCATTTTCTATATTTACTATTTTTATTTCACCATCTTTTTGTATTGTTATTATAACTTCTTGTTCATTCATCAAATAATTTTCATTACTTTCTTTTTCTTTTATTTTATATCTGCCTATATCTAAATCTTTTGAAATTGCTTGACCATTTTCATCTGTTGTTATTTCATCAACAATTTTTCCATTGCTATCATATATATTAAAGACCACCCCTGATATATTTTGTCCTTTTTTTATTCCTAAAAATCTACTTTCCATTGAGCTTGTTTTTCTTATACTGATTTTTCCTTTCTTTTTTCTATTTGTTATTTTTACTGTAGTTGTTTTATCATTATCTATTTTTATTTTCTTTAATTCAGTATCTAAAACATATTCTTTCCCTGTTTTTATTTCTTTTAAATAATAATCTCCTACTACTAATCTACTAGTAATTGCATATCCTTTTGAATCTGTTATAAGTTTTTCTACAATGTTATTTTTGTTATCCATAACATAAAATTCTACTCCTGGAATTTTTATCTGCTCATTTTCTTCATCTTCTTTATATATTTCAATTCTTCCTTTTTGTTTTTCATTTTCTATAATAATATTAGATGTTTCATTCCATTTTACTATTATGTCTTTATCAATACTTAGTTTATATTCTTTTTTAGTTTTTGTTTCTTTTAATGTATAATTTCCTATATTTATATCATTTGCTACTGCTTCTCCATCTGCATCTGTTGTTAAGTGTTTAACTATTTTTCCATTAGAATCTATCAAATCAAATTCAATTCCGCCTAATGTTAAATCATTATCGTCTTTATCCACCTTTAATATTTTTAAATTTCCTTTTTTGTGTTCATTATTTAATTCTTTTGTAAATTGTTGTTCATATTCTAAATTTAAATTATACTTTTTTTCATCAATAATATAATTTTTATCTGTTTCAATTTCTTGTAATATATAAATTCCTTTATATAGATTTTTAAATTCTATAATTCCATCTTTATCTGTTGATTTAACAGATATAATTTCACCATTTTCTTTTGATAATTTATATTTAACCCCTTCAATCGGCTCTAAGGTATCTTTGTCTTGTTTTACTACTTTTATGCTTGCATTATTAGTTTTGTCAATAACTTTTAGGTTTGCTTCAAATTCTCCATATGCATCATATGTCACTGCATAGTCTTGAACATTACTTCTAGGTGCTTCTCCAAAAAATATTGGATATGTCTTGCATTTTCCTGATATGTTTATATTACCAGATATATCTTTATCTAGATATTTTTCGCCAATCATAACTCTAAATTTTTCTCCTGATGAGAATGTGCGTTTTTTATTTCCTTTTTCGTCAGTTATGTATGTTCCTTCTGGAAATCCACTTATTTCATTAATTGTATATTGTGAAATATTTACATTTGATGTAACTTTATATTCTTGATAATATAATTCATCATTATATTTTAATAACTCTGTATCTTTATTAATTTTTAGATTTGCATCTTTTCTTGTTTGAGTTCCATTTTTTCCTATTTTTGAAATATTATATATCGCCTCAACAATTTTTTCTCCTTTTGTATTTTTTCCTCTATAAAAATTCTTTACATCTCTATTTAGCATTACTGTATTTATTGCTTGTTTTGTTGCAATATAAGCATCATCTTCTGTTTCCACTCCCAGTTGTTCTGGTGTTTTATATGGATATCCATTTATTATCGTTCTCCATATCTTTTCATCTGTTAAAAGTTTTGAAATATTTACAGTATAATTTCCTGCTTCATCTACTCCATTCACTCCATGTTTTATACAATATGCTGGGTATTTTTTTCCATTATTTGTATAGCAAATATAATTTCCGATAACAGTATGCCATGTACCATCTTGATGTTTAAATTCTAAATTGGTTGTTATTTTATGGTCTTTTTTTAAATCTGCCTTCGAAATTTCTGCTGCTGCTTCAACTACTCCAAAAATATTTTGTATAAATAATATCATTATCATGAAAATATATATCACTTTATTCATTTTTTTGCTTTTCATTCTATTTTTATTCCTTTCTTTCATATTTGTATTGCTTGTACACATAATCTTTGATTTCTTTTTCCCGCAATACAAGTTATAAGTGTTATTTTATTTGTTCCATCATCTTCCAATGGTTTCCAATCTGTTTCTAATATTACTGATTTTTTATTAACTTTATATTCTCTAGTATAAAATTTTGTTTTATATCTTATGATATCTCCATTTTCTAATTCGTTTATCCTTGCAAAATAAGAATACTGATTTGCTCTATTATGTGCTGCAAGTCCTATATTTCCATCATATTTTGCTGTTTCTGATATATGTCCTATGTATTCCTTTAATATTTCTTTTGTACTTCCTTCTTTTACTGTTGCTATTAATCCTATTTTATCAATATAAAGAATTCCCTGAACATCACTTTTTTCAATGTTTTCTTCTTTATTGTATGTCACATCAACATATTCACTATCTGTAGTTATATCTTTCACTTCTGCTAATTCATAATTTTTATTTTTCCATAAAAAAGCAACACTAAATAAAAGTAATATGCTTGCTATTACTAACAATAAAATTTTTATTTTTTTACTCAAAAATATCCTCCTTTCATTCTTTTCTTTCTTTTTAGTTGGATTTTAAAAAGATTTAAATTATTTTTTGTGTTTTTACTAAGTTGTCTTATAGATAAAAAAGGAATATAGTTTATTCCCTATATTCCTATTATACACGTATTATTTATTTTTTCAAGAAAAATCGTATGTCAGTATTCGACATTTTTTGAGTTTCAGGTTACTGTTGCTTTGCTGCTTTAACCACATTATACATAAGCATAGCTATTGTCATCGGTCCAACTCCACCTGGAACTGGTGTTATAAAGCTTACTTTTTCTTTTATATTTTCAAAATCTGTATCTCCTACTAATTTTCCTTCTTCAGTTCTATTTATTCCTACATCTATTACTGTTGCATTCTCTTTTACCATATCTTCAGTAACAAATTTAGGTTTTCCAATTGCAGCAATTAATATATCTGCTTTTTTAGTTATTTCTTTTAGATTTTTGGTTTTTGAATGACAAATTGTTACTGTGGCATTCTTGTTTAATAAACATTGTGCAAGTGGTTTTCCTACTATATTACTTCTTCCTATTATTACTGCATTTGCACCTTCTATTGGAACATTATAAGCTTCTAACATTTTTATTATTCCATATGGTGTACATGAAACAAAACAATCTTGATTTAAACTTAATTTTCCAACATTAACTGGATGAAAACCATCTACATCTTTTTTAGGCAAAATCGTTCTAAAAGCTTCATTAGCATCTAATCCTTCTGGCAGAGGACTTTGTACTAATATTCCATGCACTCTTTCATCATTATTTAGCTTTTCTATTAATTCTAGCAATTCTTCTCTAGTAGTTTTTGCTGGTAATAAATATTCTTCATATTCTATTCCTACATCTTCGCATGCTCTGCTTTTATTTCTAACATAAACCTTTGATGCTGGGTCATCTCCTACCATTATTACTGCTAATTTAGGATATATTTCTGCATTTTTTAATTCCTTTACTTCTTCTTTTAATTCTTCTCTTATATGTTTTGCTAATTCTTTTCCATCTATAATTTGTGACATTTAATTTCTCCTCTTTTTATTTTTATATATTGTATATGATTGTTCATCTTTTTGCAAGATTTTTTTATAGAAAGGAATTTCCATTTGAAATATTTTAGATAGGCAGTTACTTAATATTCGCTTATTTTTTGTTGTGTTTTATGTGAATTTATAATGTTTTATTGCTAATTCGATTATTACATTGTATAATTATATTGTTACGGAGGTTATTATGAATACAAAATATTTAGACAAATTAGAATATAATAAGATTTTAGATAAATTATCTAGTTTTACTAGAACATATATTGGAAAAGAAATGGTTGCTAAATTAACCCCTTCTTTTAATTATGACGAGGTGTGTCATCTTCAATTACAGACTTCACAAGCTGTTAGCTTAATTTATAAATATGGTACTCCACCTATTACCGATTTTTCTGATATTAGTATGCACATTAAAAAGTTAAATAGTTCTTCTTCTCTTAGTGCAAAAGAGCTACTTGATATTGCAAATATCTTAAAGATGTCACATGAAATACAATCATATTTTACTAATATAACTGAAAATCTAGATGCAAATGATTTTAATGCAATTTCTTCATTTTTTAAGAATTTATATGTTAATTCTGGAATTGAAAAAAGTATTCTTAATAAAATTGTGGATGAGTTTACTTTAGAAGATAATGCATCTACTACACTTGCATCTATTAGACGTTCCAAACGTTCTCTAGAAAATAATATTAAAGATAAATTAAATCATTTTATACACTCTAGTAAATATTCAAAGTATTTAATGGATCCAATTATTACTATTAGAGATAATCGTTTTGTTATTCCTGTAAAGGATGAATATCGAAGTCAAATTTCTGGATTTGTTCACGACATCTCTTCTTCTGGTTCAACCGTATTTATTGAGCCTACAAGTATTTTTGATATGAACAATGAAATTAATACATTAAAAATAAAAGAAAATATTGAAATAGAAAGAATATTATTAGAACTTTCTTCTATGCTTTTTCCATATGTTAATGAATTGCTAAATAATATTCGTTTACTTGGAATTATTGACTTTATATTTGCTAAAGCTAGCTATTCTATTAGTATAGACGGTATGGAACCATCTATACATAGAGAAAAATATTTTGAATTAAAAGATGCTAGACATCCTTTAATTGATAAAACTAGTGTTGTTCCTACTACTGTTCCATTAGGGAAAGATTATTCTTGCTTAGTTGTAACAGGTCCTAATACAGGTGGTAAAACAGTAACACTAAAAACTGTAGGTCTTATATTATTAATGGCTTATAGCGGTCTACAAATTCCTGCACATGAAAGCAGTTCAATATGTGTATTTGATAATATTTTCGCAGATATTGGAGATGAACAGAGTATTCAAGAATCACTTAGTACTTTTTCTTCACATATGGTTAATATAATTGATATTATAAAAAACTCAACCACAAATAGCTTGATTTTACTTGACGAATTAGGCTCTGGAACAGACCCTGTAGAAGGAAGTAGTTTAGCAATTAGTATATTAGAATATTTTCACACAATAGATTCACTTTGTATTTCTACTACACATTATCCAGAGATAAAAAATTATGCTTTAACTCATGAAGGATATATGAATTCTAGTGTTGAATTTGATGTTGATAATTTAAAACCAACTTATCATTTAATTTTAGGGGTTCCTGGAAAAAGTAATGCTTTTGCTATATCTAAAAAATTAGGACTTTCAGATGAAATTTTGGCTAGAGCAGAAAGTTTAATAGATTCAAATGATGTAAAAATTGAAGATGTTTTAAAAGAAATTTATGATACAAAAAAAGAAATTGAATTAGAAAAGGCAAAAATAGCTAAAGATGCTGATGAAATTTTCAAACTAAAAGAAGAACTTTCAAAAGACCATTCGGCTGTTTTAAATAAAGAAAAAGAAATAATAGAAAATGCAAAGATTGAAGCACGAGATATCTTACTTAAAGCAAAGGATGATGCTACTAATATTATTAGAGATATGAACAATATTGTAAATTCTAGTTCTTCTACTACTATTAAAGATTTAAATAATCTTAGAAACAATTTAAATGATTCTTTAAAATCTGTAAATAAATTTGATAAAGATAACAGTGTTTCTGGAGATTTAACTCCTTCCGATTTACCAAAAGGCACAAAAGTTATTGTAACAAATTTAAATCAGAAAGGTATAATAATAGGACAAGTAAAAAACAATAAAGTTCAAGTTCAAGTTGGAAACACAAAGTTAAATATTGATATAAGTAATCTTGAACTAGATTTTTCAAATCCTGTAAAACAAAGTGTTGCAAAAACTTCATCTACATCACATTTAGCTCAAAAAAATATTTCAAATGAAATAAATGTGATTGGATTAAATGTTGATGAGGCAGTTCAAATAGTAGATAAATATTTAGATAGTTGTTCTTTAAGCAGTCTAGAAAGTATAAGAATCGTACATGGTAAAGGTACAGGAAAATTGCGACAAGGTATACAAAGATTTTTAAAAACTAACTCTCATGTAAAGAGTTTTAGAAATGGTACTTTCGGTGAAGGTGAAATGGGTGTAACAATTGTAGAGATAAAAAAATAAATGTGTGATTTGAATCACACATTTATTTTTTATATTATGGTAAAGTATAACAAATTGCTTACTCTTCTTTTTTATTCAATTTTTCTACTGTTATTAATAATGTTCCTACATACAAAGTTAATGCAATAGGCATCATATATTCATTTACAGGTATACGTGTTATTAAAATAATACTAAAATATAATCCTGCAACGACAATTAATGTTAATAATAATTTTATCACTTTATTTAATACATCTTTCTTTTTTATATTTCTAAGAACTATGTATACTAAAGACAATACTGTTACTAATGTTACTGAAAATACATATGGTAATACTATAGCTTCTATTCTTGTTGTTGGTACATCTATTTTTTGTGTACTCAAATCATCTTTTTCTACCCCATATTTTTCAGCTATTTTTGTTTCAAAATTTTCTAATTCTTCATCAGTATAGTTTTTAACTCTTATAGAAACAATTTGA
This sequence comes from uncultured Clostridiaceae bacterium, assembly GCA_905198755.1. Classification (GTDB taxonomy): domain Bacteria; phylum Bacillota; class Clostridia; order TANB77; family CAG-508; genus HGM13634. The sequence goes on along the minus strand of CAJKDR010000030.1, from coordinate 3,456 downwards.
TTTAATTTTTCAATATCTTGAACTTCAACTTTGTTGCTGAATACTTCATCTGCAATATCTTTTACTTCTTTTTTATCATACCCTTTTGGTATGCTTACTTCTATTCTTTTAGATGCTTGATATGTTAATCCTTTATTAAATCCTTTTACTGCTAGCATAACAACTCCTGCTATAAGAACTAATAATATTACTATTGCAATTATTTTTTTATTTTCTGATATATTTTTCATTTTATCTTTCCTCCTTAGTTCTTATTGCTAGCATTGGTGCTGTAAATAATAGATTTCCTAAAACTACAATTATCCAACCCCAGAACATTAATAATCCCATTGCACTTATTACAGCCATTTTGTTAAATGCAAATACTCCAAATATGAATAAACTTATTATTAGGACATTTATAGTATTAAAGTATGCCTTTTTTATGTTTTCTCCAAATGTTTTATCTTTATTTTCTAATTCTTTTAAGATATTATTAATTAAATAAGTATTTATAATTATTAATCCTACTATTCCAGCTATTGAATTCATAGAAATAGATATGTTTGTTAATCTAATAAGGATTGTAAATAATGCTATATTAGTAAAAGTTCCTATTATACTTAATAACCCTTTTACTTTATATTTTATTATAAAATATGCTTATAGCCACTAATACAACTGCTATTCCTATCATTACTCCAAGTATAACATTTTTGTTTACTGTTGGATTTACATATTCTTCTGCAGATATTTTATATTTAACAGGTGTTTTTCCCATTGTTGTTAATTTTGAGACAACAGTAGCTGTATTTAGTTTTGAATTTACAGTTGAACTTGATGTAACTTTGCTTGCTGTTGTAACTCTTAGGTTACTCCCAGATAATATCATATCATCATAAGAAATTTCACCAATCTCTTCACCATCAAATTCTAGCTTAAACTTATTAGTTGTTACCTCACCATTATCATCAGTTGAATTTTTATATCCTTCTATTTTATTAATCTTTTCGATTCCTGATTTATTAAGTTTTAATGTAATATATACAGAATAGCCATCTTCTGTAGATGCATATGTAGCTTCTGCAGATTTTACTCCTGAATAATCTAATATAACATCATTTGTATTAGAATCTATTAATTCTAATTTACCTTGCATTGGTAATATAGATTCTATATCATCTGGATAATCATCTGAAAATGTTAAAACTATCTTTCCTGTTTTTTTATCTAAATCTAAATTATATTGGTCTGCTTTTAAAAACTTTAATCTTTCCTTAAATATTTTTAAAGTTGCTTCGTAATTTTCTTCTGTTAATACTTCATCTGGGTTCACTTTTTCTTCTGATGTTGTATAATTACTTTTATTATCATCTGTTACTGTTGATGAATCTACTTTTTTTCCTTCTGAATCATAATAAACAGTATCTGTTGATGTGTCTGCATCTAATTCTATTAATGTTGCTCCTTTTAAATCTGATGACAATTGATAACTTGGTAACTTATTAGCATATTTGTTCTTGTTTTTAGTATATATTCCAACAAATCCTACTAGCATTACAGTCACACATATTAGTATCATTAATGTCATTTCTAATTTTCTTCTAACTTTCACTTTAAATCCTCCTATTTTTATAATAATCTTGTTCCGTTTATAACAAGCTCAAACCAAATCTTTAAATATTTAGCTGCATATTTACTCATCATAGTTCTTTTTAAAAATATCTCAAAATAGTCAAGAACTGGACATATTTTAGTGTCTATAGTTATATTTAATGTAATTATTCTATCTTTACTATTCAATTTCAAATTTGATTCTGTAACAGCATAATTTACTCTATCATGTATATGAAATTTGGGTAAATTAGGATTGACCACCCTATTCCTATGAACATCTGACTTATCTGCTAATATTAAAGCAGCTGAAATATCACTAACAGGTTCACCTGTTTCTTCATCATGATTTCCTATCGCTGTCATTATTTCTGTTCTATCATTTAAGTCCATTTCCATTTCTTTAAGTATTTCATATGCTAATATTGCTCCAGACTGTGCATGATCACTTCTATTTACACAATTACCTATATCATGTAAATAACCTGCGATTTTTGCAAGTTCTACTCTCTTAGAACTATAGCCTAAATCAGCTAATATTTTTCCAGCTCTTTTAGATACAATGCTTACATGCCTTATTGAATGTTCTGTATATCCCAGTTCACTTAATTGTTTTTGAGAACCATTTATTAATGCTATAACTTCTTTATTATTTTGGACATCCTCTAATGTTACCATATTGACCTCCATAAATAACAGTTTAAATTTTATACCAACTGTTATTATTTTTCAATAGTTTATTAAAATAAAATCAAAAAAGAAAGATTATATAAAACTAATCTTTCTTTATTATTTCATTTATCTCAGTAAATTATTTAGTTATAGATAATATTTTTAATTTAATTATTCCCCCTGGTGTATTTGCATCTACTACTTGATTTTTCTTAGCTCCTAATAATGCTGCTCCAATTGGTGATTCATTAGATATCTTATTACTTGATAAATCAACTTCTGTAGAACCTACTATTGTATATTCAACATCTTCATCAAATTCCATATCGTGAACTTTAACTTTGTTTCCTATTTGAACTGTTTTTGTGTCTATTTCTGATTCATCAATTATTCTAGCATGTCTTATTTTATTTTCTAAGTCTGCTATTTTTGTTTCATTTGCAGCTTGAGCATTTTTTGCTTCATCATATTCAGAGTTTTCTGATAAATCTCCAAATCCTAAAGCAACTCTTATTCTTTCTGCTATAGCTGCTCTTTCTTCAGTTTTTAAATAATCTAATTCTTTCTCTAAGTTATCATATCCTTCTTGAGTTAGTAATATTTCTTTTTCTTCCATTTTCGTCATCTCCTATTTTGTATTTGTTTTTTCAAATTGTATTCTATATTAACTCTAAAACTGATTTTTGTCAATGCTTTTAAATTCTTTTTTATTTATTATTCCATTATTTCCAATACAATTTATTATTCTTAGCTTATCTTTTTTCATATTACTTAGTATGTTTTCTATATTTTCTTCTTTTATTGTACTTTCATATAATTTTATTTCATCAAAACCATGTAATAATCCTGATGTCAAAAATCCTTTTCTTATTTCTTTTGCAAATGTAATTTTATAATTATTCACTATTATTCCATTAAACATCTTAGATTTTATTTTTAATTTATTATTAGTGTTTATTATTATTGCACTATTATTTATTGTATATTCATTTATTTCAATTTCATCAAAATCCAAATTTATTACTATTTTTGGTTTTACTAAACTTTTTCTATAACTATTAGAAAACTGTATAGGAATGCCATTTTCTTCATATAATTCTTTATCCAAATTTTTAAAATTATATATTTTTTTACTTACTATTTTTACTGTTTTGCATATATGTGCAATATTTCTTATAATTAATTCATTTA
>CAJKDR010000029.1 GCA_905198755.1 uncultured Clostridiaceae bacterium | reverse complement strand
ATAAATATATTTATATTCATGATGGGAGTTACTTTTAAGTTGTATGCTGTTGAATTGCCCAATGCTAATACACCAGTCAGGGAAATAGTGGAGTATGTTGAATCATGTGCTTCAAAACCAGCAGCGGTAAGCAGTGCAGTGTGGAATACATGTTATGATAAAGTTAAAGAATATGTAGCAGACCCATCAAATTTTAGTAACCCAAATCAAAAGCCAACTTTAGAAGAATGTCTAAAAGTAATGGATACATTAAATCAATGGAAAAGTTCTGACACATCACAGCCTAATATATCGGCAGAAGATGCAAAAAAACAGACTGGAAGTGATATAAATAACACAATAGCAAAAAATAATAATAATAAATCAGTACAGAGTACAGGAGAACCAAGAAGTGCAGTAGACTTTGATGATGTAATATCAGATACTAGTAAGTATAAACCGGATGAAAATGCTATGGATGCTAATAGTGCTAAAAAGATAGAAGGAGCTACTAGTAAAATACTAACTACAATAAGTAATGTAGGAATAGTAGTTGCAGTTATAATGTTAGCAATAATAGGTATTAAATATATGATAGGAAGTGTAGAAGAAAAAGCTCAATATAAAGAAGATATGTTACCTTATGTAATAGGAGCATTTATACTTTTTAGTATAACAGGACTAGTAAAGATATTGATTGCAATAGGAAACAAAATAAACTAGTAGAAAACAAAATAATCGGATATTAATTTAAAACTTGAAAAAAGTAAAATTGTGTTGTATAATGAAAATATATAGTATTTTAGGAGGTAATAATGAACAGAATATGTAAAATCGCTTTATTAGTAATAATATTAATAATCATACTATCTTCTGAAATATTTGCAGTAAGTGACTTTTTTACACAATCAGAAGATTGGATATCAACAGGAAAATCACATACTAATACTACAACAGATACTACACAACTAAAAAAAGCATCAAATACATTATATAATATATTTTTAGGAGTTGGTGTTGCTGTTGCAGTTATTGTGGGAGCAATACTTGGAATACAATTTATGACAGCAGGTATAGATAAAAAAGTGGAAGTAAAGGAAGCCTTGATTCCATATGTTATAAGTTGTATAGTCATATTTGGATCTTTTGGAATATGGAAATTAGTAGTTACCATTCTAGGATCTATATAAAAAGTTATTAATGTTATCTTATAATTAAGATAGTTATATAAATAAACAAAAGGAGGATTTTATATGAAAAAAGCATATAAATTAATGTCTGTTGTTATAATTGCTATAGTTACAATGTGTGCATTATCAACAACACTTTTCGCTTTAACACCAGGAGATGTTTCAGCAACAAGTACATCAGCAGATAGCCAAATACAATCAATAGGTGGTAAAATTTTATCTGCTGTAACAACAGCTGGTATAGTACTTTCAGTAATTATGTTAGCAGTTTTAGGTGTTAAATATATGATGGGAAGTGCAGAAGAAAAGGCAGAATACAAAAAATCAATGATGCCATATTTAATAGGTGCAGTTTTAATATTTGCAGCATCAACAATAGCTACAGCAGTTTATAACTTAGCTAAATTTTAGAAGAAAGAATGCCTATATTATTATATATAATATTATAGGCATTTTTTATAAAGGGAGAAAAAATGAAAAAAATTGTAAAAATAACGGTACCTCTTACAATTATATTAGCAATGCTTGCTACAACAATAATTGGGGCAACTATAACTACTAATTCTATAACAAGTAATAAAGATTTAGGAGATGCAGGAACTAAAATAGAGAGTGTTGGTTCTAGAGTACTTACAACAATATCAAATGTAGGAATTGTATTATCAGTAGTTATGTTAGCAATTATAGGCCTTAAATATATGATAGGAAGTGCGGAAGAAAGGGCTGAATACAAAAAAACATTATTACCATACATAATTGGAGCATTTTTGATATTTGGAGCCTCTACAGTTGCTAAGATTGTTAAAACGGTTGGCGAGAAATTATAATATGGAGGTTTGATTAATGAAAAAGAGCTATAAATTTGTAATATTATTAATTATAAGTCTTATAATAATGCTGGCATTAAGTAACATAACAATGGCTGCAAAAGTGAGCATTGATAAAATAAAAGATAACGATACTAATGTTGAAGCTTCAGGTATAAAAAATATAGGAAGTATAATACTTTCTGGAATAACGGGAGTTGGAATCGTGGTTTCAGTAGTTATGGTAGCAGTCTTAGGTGTTAAATATATGATGGGAAGCGCAGAAGAAAGAGCAGAATACAAGAAATCAATGTTACCTTATTTAATAGGTGCAATATTATTATTTGGAGCATCAGCAATAGCCAATATGGTAGTTAGTCTAGTAAAATAATAGTTTTGTATATTACAATAGTATTACTATATTACAAATAAATTAAATTTATATAATTTTAGAACAAAACCTTACAATATGTAAGGTTTTTTGCTATAATATAGTTGTATATTTATAATTAATTGGAGGTTTCTTATGGGAACATATATGATACCTAGAAATACAAAAGGTGAAGGAAGAATATTATTTATATTTTCAACTAAAGCATTGATTTTTACAGTGGTGGGAGCAGGAATAGGCTTGCCTTTTTACTGGTTATGCAAATCACTGGGGGCGCAATATGTTGGATTTGGAATTATAGGAGTCTTAGGACTAATTGGTTTTATATGTGGAACATTTAAGATACCAGATTCAGGAGCACTTAAAGTAACAAGACTTGTTGGTGGAGAAAACATAGATGATGTTGTTTTGAGATATATAAAGTTTAAAAAGAAGAAAAATAGAATCTATATAACTAAAGAGGAGGAAGCAAAAGATGAGTAGTGGAGAATTAACATATTTATTAACTATCTTATTAATAGCTAGCGTTGTAATACTTGGAATATTGATAATAGTATTCATTGCATTATCAATTAATAAGAACAAAAAAGAAAAAAAATTTGACGAAGCAATGATTCAAACAGGTGAAATAGAAAAAGAAAAAGCTAAATCAAAAATTATACAAACTAAAACATATACTCCTCAAGATGTAAAAAGCTTTCTAGATTTCGATGAAATTAAAGATAATATGATTGTACAAGATAAAGGAAAAAGATTGGTTATGGTAATACAGTGCCAAGGAATAAATTATGATTTAATGAGTACTATGGAAAAAGTATCAGTAGAACAAGGATTTGTGCAATTTCTAAATACGTTGACTAGGCCAATACAATTATATATACAATCAAGAAAAGTTAATTTAAATGAAAGTATACAGAACTATAAAAAAAGGCTAAAAGATATAGAAACTAAATATAACAAAATAAAAATTCAATATGAACAAGCACAAAAAAATAGTGATTTATCAACTGAACAATTTAACATGATTAGACTAGAATTTGTTAGACAAAAAAATTTATATGATTATACGAGAGATATTATAAACAATACTGAAAAAATGAGTCTTAATAAAAATATATTAACTAAGAACTATTATATTGCAATCTCTTATGTGCCAGATAATACTGAGAATTTATTTCAAAAAGATGAATTACTTGATATGGCTTTTTCAGAATTATATACAAATGCTCAATCATTGCTTAGAATATTATCTGTTTGTGGGATTACAGGAAAAGTACTGGATTCAACCGAACTTGCAGATTTACTTTATGTAGCATATAACAGAGACGCATCTGAGGTTTATGGAGTAGATAAAGCAATAAAAGCTGGATATGATGCATTATATACAACAGCACCGGATGTAATTGATAAAAAAATGCAAGAATTAGATAAGATAATAAAAGAAAAAGCATTAGAATTAGCTAACTCTACAATAGAAGAAGTAACTCTTAAGAGCAGAAGAAAAAAGGAATTGGAAGATAGAGAAAGAAATATTAGAAACATAGTAAGAGAAATGGCTAAATCAATGATAGAAGACAATGAAGAATATATAGGGAAAGAAATAAAAGAAGAATCAATACGTGAGATAGAAAAAAATAAAGACAAAGAAGAAACAAAAGAAAAGAAAGGAGTATAGATTATGAAAAAGAATAAAAAAGGGCAACAAGAAGAATTAGTGACAAATAAAACTCAAGAAGAATACAATATATTTAAAACAAAAGATATAAAAGATATAATTGCTCCTTCAGGAATAGATGCTTCGAATTTAAATCATTTAGAGATAATATCACATACAAATAGATTGGCAAGAAGTTTCTTTGTGTCTACTCTACCACGTATGGGAACATTCCCCTCTCTATTAAGAGATATGTATGAATTTGGAGATATAAATGTTTCCGTATATATAAATCCAATACAAGAGGCACGTTCTCAACAAGATTTAAATAGAACAATAAATGAGTTAGAAACAGAAAGAATCGTGGCTTTAGAGAAAGGAAATATAAATAGAGAGGCAGTTCTAGCACAAAAAAAGTATGAAACAGAAAGATTAAGAGATGAAATAGCTGCAGGATTTAATAAGATGTTTGAAGCATCAATTGTAGCTACAATGTTCGCGTATAATTTACAAGATTTAGATAAATATACTAAATTGTTAACAACAGAAATGTCAAAAACACAAATTGGGCTAAAATCTGCATGGGCAATGCAAGAGGAAGCTTTTAAAAGTAATATTCCGTTGAATAGAAATCTATTAAATAAAAAACATACTTTTGATAGAAATTCAATGGCAACAGTATTTCCGTTTACTAGTTCAGAAGTTGGACATGCATCAGGAGTTCCAATTGGATATAATAAACAAACAGGTACGCCAATACTATTTGATAACTTCCATAGTAGTTTAACTAACTATAATATGGTTATATTTGCTAAATCTGGTGCTGGTAAATCTGTTACAATGAAAACATTAATATCACGTTCAAGTGTTTTAATGGGAATTGAAAGTTTGGCACTAGATGCTGAAGGAGAATACACAATAGTTGCAGAAAGCCTTGGGGGAATAAATGTTGTTTTGAGCCCAACATCAAAAACTGTAATAAATATATTTGACTTAGAGACGGAATTGGTCAAAGATGAAATAACAGGAAGAGAAAGACCAACATTGAGTATTGAAAATAAAGTAGAAGATGTTACACAAGCTTTACTTACAATGGCAAAAGGAAGTACAAGAAGTAGTGAAGTTAATGAAGTAACAAAACAAATTATAGCTGAAGCTGTAGCGGAAGAATATGCTTCACGAGGAATTAATAATAATATAAACAGTTTATATAAAAGTGATTTGACTCAAATAAATGACGGCCAAATTGAAAAAGAAAAGAAAGAAATGCCTACAATAGGATCTTGGTATAAAAGAATTTATAGAAAAGCACAAGAAAATGAAAATCCAGATTATACAAAACATTATAGTTATTTGTTGAAGGTTATGAAACAGTTCATAAGAGAGTACAATGGACAAATGGCATATTTTGATGGGCAATCAACTTTTGATCTATTAGATGGTGCACCATTTATAAACTTAGATATTTCTCAACTAGAAGAGAGATTTGCTAGACCTCTTGCACAACAAATATTACTTTCTTGGATCTGGGAGAAATTTGTTAAGAAAAATAGTGAAGATAGAAGAAAAGCTAAACAAAAAAGGGTTATAGTTGATGAAGCATGGATGATGTTGCCATACCCAGAAGCAGTAGACTTTTTAAATAAAATGGCACGTCGTGCAAGAAAAAGAAATGTATCGTTAGCAATCATATCTCAAAGGTTTCAGGACTTTTATGAGAAACCAGAAGCTCAAGCGGTTCTTACATCTTCAGATACAAAATTATTCTTAGCACAAGATAAATCTGAAATACAGTATTTAAAAGAAGTGTTTAAATTATCAGAGGGAGAAGCAAGCTATTTAATAACAGCACAAAAAGGAGAAGGATTATTAAAAGTAGGAAATGATACAGCAATACTAAAGATAACACCAACAAAAAAAGAATTTGAATTTGTTGAGACAAACTTAAATAAAATAGCAAATAGAGTATAGAGAGGGGAACCCTTTAAAATGAGTGTGTTAAATAATGCAAAAAAACTGAAAAAAATATTTATAATAGTAATATCAATTTTTATACTATGGATTGGATATCCTAAAGATATTAAAGCGGCTAATTGGGCAACTGGATCAGCATTAACAGGAATAGGTAATGTGTTCTATGGAATTGAGGATGGAATAATGAAATATATAAATGATATATTTGTTGATAAAGATTTAACAGTAGATAAAACAAATACAATATATTTATCCCCAGAAACTATAATAAAAGGAAAATTTGCTCTAATGGATGCAAATATATTTAAAAAAGTATCTGCAAATGGTGAATACTATGATATATCTGGTAGTAAAAATAATAGCGAGATAATCAAAGGAAAAAATTCTTTGAGAGAAACTATTTCTGGATGGTATTACGCTTTAAGAAATTTAGCTATAGTTGCACTATTATCTGTATTAGTATATGTTGGGATTAGAATGACAATATCAACTATTTCTCAAGACAAAGCAAAATATAAAATTATGCTTAAAGATTGGTTTGTTGCATTATGCTTGGTGTTTGTGATGCATTATCTTATGGTTGGGATATTAAATATATCTTCAATAATAACAGATTCAATAGGAAATAGTGGACAAAGTGTTAATATGACAGATAAATTAAGAACGGACATAAAAAAATTGATAGATGACTCAGATGATTTAGTAGTTTTTGGAAGCACTAAAACGGACGACTTAAAAATTATAAAAAGTAATATGTATTCGGCTTATGGGCAACTGTTTGTGTATGCAGCAGTTACAGTAATAACGATTATTTTTGTGGTAAAGTACATAATGAGGGCAATTACAATTGTGTTCCTAGTATTAATAGCGCCAATAACTGCAGTAACATATCCAATAGATAAAATAAAAGATGGAAAAGCACAAGCATTTGAGTTTTGGTTTAGAGAGTTTTTCTTTCAAGTAATAATACAGCCGTTCCACTTATTAATATATGTTGTACTAATAGGATCAGCTACGGAATTAGCTGATAATAATATAATATATTCTATATTATGTTACATTATGATGATACCAGCAGAAAAAATAATTAAGCAAATGTTTGGAATAAATGATAAGCTAGGTTCACCGTTAGGTGCTTTTGCTAGTGGTGCAGTGGCAAATCAATTAATGAGTAAAGCTACTCAAGCATTAAATTCAAAAAATAATAAAGGCGGAAATGGAAGTGGTTCAGGAAGCGAAGCGGAAGGAAGTCTATATCCAAAAACAAAACCAGAAAGTGAACTAGGAGCATATGAAGATCAGAATATATCAGATAGTGCAATGCCTAGTCAAGATAGTGATAATATAAATCAATCATATGAACAGGAAGATATGGGTGGACAGCAAGACTCAGAAAATACATATATCGGTTCAGGAGCTAGTGCAGCGGATGCATTTAATAGAGGAAATAATAACATAGATCCTGTAAAACAAGCCGAAAAAGAGGCGTTACAAGAGAAAATTGATGATGGACAAATTGATAAAAGTGAACTATCAGATGAACAAAGGCAGTTACTAGGAATGCAAAATGAAACCGATCAAAACAATAATAATCCAGGGCCGGTTTCTAATCAACCTGAAGAAAGAAATAACAATATAGAAGGAAATGATAGTCAAAGATTAAATCAACCAAACAATGTTAGACAGCAAAATAGAAATCAGCCTAGCAAAGCACGAAGAGTTGCTAGAGCAATAAAATCTCAGGCAGCAAGAGGTGTTAGAAAAAAATATGGAACAACTAAGTTTTGGAAAGTAGCAGGTAAAATGGCTGCAAAAGGAGCTGGAATAGCTACTCGTGCTACATTAGGAGCAATGGGAGCAACTTTAGGATTAGCATATGGATTAGGAACTGGAAATGTAAAAGCAGCAGTGGGACTTGCTAGTGCTGGAGTAGCACTGGGAAATAGTGCAGGTAGAAGAATTAATGGGATTAGTAAAAGTATAGGTACAAATGCTCAAAGATATATTAGTGCTAGTAGAGATGCATTAACAAATGGAAATTCAACAAGAAAGAAAGCCAAGAACCAATATATGCAAAATCAAAAAGAAAGAGATTATGTTTCTCAAAGATTGCAGGATAAAAATGGAGGAATAGAACCATCACGTAAAGAAATAGATCAAGAAATGAACCAAAGATGGGCATTAAAAGAAAGTGGAATAGACAATAATTCAATAATTGATTCTGCATTAGACTTAAAAGAACAAAAGATTGCTAATGCTAGAACAGATGCGTATGATGAGGTTGAACAAAAGCTTGAAGATGATAGAGGTTATAGGAAAGACTATGAGGCATTAAATGAAGGAAAAATAACTGAGAATTATTTTAATGATACATATGGTGAAGGGGCAGCAGAAAAAGCAAAAGAACATTATAATATAGATGAAAGAGCTGAAAATCAGACTTTTTATGCAGCTAGAATAGCAAATGAAACTCCAAAATCAGACTTTAGAGATGAAAAGAAAATGGCATCTTTACAAAAAAATATGGTTCAAGAATATATGAATGAGAAAAATTGCTCAAAAGAACATGCAACAAGAATTGTAAATAAGTCAATTATGGATGCTGCTAAAATTAGAGGAATAGAAAGTCCTAATTTACCAGAATCTAGACTTACTAATAGAAGAAATGCAACAGCAAGAAATACCACTAGAGCAAACACTTCAGATACACAGAGTATAGATTCTATGCCAAATACAACTACAACAAGTAGTTCAAGGCAAAGAACAAGAACACAAAACAGTAATAGAACCAATAATTCTACACGAAACGCAAATTCAAGAAATCAAAACAGTAATAATATGACAGGTACAGGAGATGATAGAAACTCATCAACAACTTCAACATCAACTACATCATCAACTTTTACAGTATAAATAAGAAAGGAGGGTTATCATGGAAAGTATAAAAAGATATATTAAAATATTTTTTACAGAACATGGTGACCCTATTAAATTTTATGCAATATTAATAGTGTTGATAATAGTAATAGTACAATCTTTAAATGCTATAGTAAGAAATAAAAATAATAAGGATAACAAAATTGTAGTTAATAGTATAAAGGTAGAATCTATAGATGATAAAGAAATAATAAAGAAACAAAAAAAAATAATAAAAGAATTCATTAAGAATTGTCAGGATAATAAAATAGATGAAGCATATGAAATGCTATCTGCAGAATGCGTAAAAGAACATTATCAGACAAAAGAAAAATTTTATGAAGAATACTATAAAAAAATGTTTTCCATCAATAAAGATATAGACATCGAATATATTTCAGAAGATACATATGAAATAAAATTTTATGAAAGCATATTAGAATCAGGAAGAATAGAAGATAGAAAATATATTTCAAACATATATAAAATAGTAAGAGATGAAGAAATTGAAAAATTATATATAAATTTTAATGAGAATGACTTGGAGGAATAATAATGTCATTAGAAGATTATGCAAGGGCAACAACAAATAAAGTAAAGAATAAGATAAAACAAAAATTAGTTCCAATATTATTAAAATATATATTGCCAATAATTGCTGTAATATTTTTAATGATAATATTAGTTGGAATTATTGTAGGATTATTAGGAGTGAATACTGCATCAGCATCTGATGGTAGCCAAATGGCAAATGCTTCAGGTGATCAATGGGATTTTTTTATTGAAAACTATCTTAAATCATGGGAAGGAAATGAAGGATACAATTCAGATAAAACACAATACAAAATAGGCCTTGTAGAAGGAAACAGAACTGTAGGGTATGGAATAGATCTAGAAACGAGTGGAGCAGAAGCTAAATTAAAAGCATTAGGCTATACTAGTCTAAATGAAGGTGATTATGTAAAAGTCGAAGATGTTGATGCAATAATGTATGAAGAAGTGAAAAAATGGTATAATTCAGTAAAAAATAGTATGACATCAAATGGAGTTACTGCAAAGGAATATCAGTTGTATGCATTTACAGATTTTTGTTACAATTGTGGGCATGTAGGTGATTTTTATAGTAATGAATCTGTAGGAGAAGCATATAAAAATCATTATGATTCTAAAATAGATAGTTGGTATGGAGACTATGGAAAATATGATAAAACTGAAGCAATTGCAGCAAAGCTATTACAATATGATACAGGTTTATCATATAATCAAAGGAGGAGAGCTGCAGATGGTTGCTTATTTCAAACAGGATACTATGGATATGATATAAAACGAACTGATATTTCGACAGATAATAGAGGTGCAGATGCGTACTATAGTATGATGGGATTAAGTAGCTTTAATAACTCAGATGGTACAGTGAATGAAAGTATATTAGAATCATGGGGCAAGCAAATGGAAACATATTTCGGTCTTCCAAAAGCAAGTAAATTGATAAGTACAAGTTGGCAAAAATACTCTGTTTCAGGATATAGTCCTACTAAAGAGGCAAAAGGTCTAAGTACTTCAGGATGTGAGGCATACCAATGTACTTGGTGGGCAAATGTAAGAGCCAATTATTATTTGAAATCAACTGGTAAAAGCTTGATTCCAAATGGAAGCTATGGTAATGGTATAGATGTAGCAGGAAACCTAAAAAAATATTTTGATTCTGGAACTACACCAAGAGCAAATTCTGTGTTCTCCATGTCATCATCAACTAAGTATCGGGCATGTTGCATATGTAGAAGCAGTTGATACTAAAAATGGTTACTATTATGTAAGTCATTGTGGTAGTGGAGAAAATTGGCATGCAATAATCAAAGTAAAGATTGGAAATACACCATGTGGAACATTGACCAGTGCAGGATATATTTATTTAGATAGTCCTAAATAATATTTAAGGAGAATTTATGAAAAGAATTAAAAAATTAATTGTAATTTTATTAGTAATAATACTTATATTAATATTAGGTAT
>CAJKDR010000028.1 GCA_905198755.1 uncultured Clostridiaceae bacterium | reverse complement strand
AAAGAAAGGAAGGAAAAAATATGAAACAAAAATTAAAAAATAGCATAGAAATTAAAACATCTAATTTAGATAATAGTATTGATAAATTAAAAGCAATTATTCTTATTCAAATAAAAATAACTATTAAATATGAAAATTTTATTTCAATGTTACTTAGTCAAATATGGGGACAAGAACCAAGAAATAAGAAATGTAGAGATTCAGTGTTTGAGTATATAAATATGATAGAAAATATTATACAAGAGGGCATTGAAAAAAATGAGTTAATTTCACGGAGATAGTAGCGTTATAGCTTCTGGAATATTTGGATTTACTTGTTCAACAATGGTTTATAAGTTAAGACACGAAAGTGAAATAGAGATACCAAAGATATATAAAGAAATAGAAAAAGATTTTATATTAAAACTAAGAAAATAATGTTGCTTAAAAAAAGAAAGGAATGTAGAAAATGAGAATATTAGATTTTGAAGTGCCAAATTTTAAATTTCCAAAAATAAAAATGAAAGGAATAGAAGACTTACCAGAAGTAAATGTTGATTATGATGATATTGAGAATAAAAAAGAAATAAAAAAATTAAAGAAAAAAGGATATCCAGAAACACATTATAAAACAATAAAGGAAATATTTCTGAAAAGTACAGAAAAATTTGCAGACAGACCTTTTATATTAGAAAAATTTAATCCAAAAGAACCTTTTACAGAAATTACATATAAAGAATTTAAAGATGATGTTGTTGCATTAGGTACAGCTTTAACAAAAAAATATAATTTAAAAGACGAAAGAATAATCATAATAGGAGAAAATACATATCATTGGTATGTATCTTATATGGCAGCTGTTTGTGGAGCTGGAATTGCAGTTCCTATAGATAAAGAATTACCAATAAATGAAATAGAAAATGTTATAAAAAGAGCAAAAGCAAGTGTGGTAATATATTCTACAAAGAAAAAAGAAAATATAAAAAAAGTAGAAGACAAATTACCATTTGTAAAATACTTTATGCAAATGAATTCTGATGACAAATTAACAGGCAGAAATATAGGATTAAACACAGTAATAGAAGAAGGAAAGAAAATAGTTAATAAAGGAGATAATTCTTATATAGACATAAAAATAGACCCAGAAGAATTTAAAGTTTTAATATTCACTTCTGGAACTACATCACAAGCAAAAGGTGTAATGATATGTAATAGAAACTTAGCAGAAAATGTTAATGCAGTAAATCCATATGTACACTTAGATGAGAATGATAGATTTTTCTCAGTACTTCCATTACATCATTGCTATGAATGTTCAATTGGATTTTTGTTACCTATGGCAGTTGGGGCATCAATCGTTGTATGCCAAGGATTAAAGTATATAGTTAATAATATGAAAGAAACTAATCCAACAGCATTGCTTGCTGTACCACTTTTAATAGAAAGTTTATATAAAAAGATAAATAAAAGTATTGAAAAAGGTGGAAAAGCCGGTCTAGTAAATTCAATGATACATGTAACAAATGCACTTAAAGCAGTAGGAATAGATATAAAGAAAAAAGTATTCTCAGAAATATACGAAAACTTAGGAGGAAAAATTAACTTTATAGTTTCAGCAGCAGCACCAATAGATCCAAAAGCAGGAAAATGGGTTCAAGATATAGGAATCAATTTCTTGCAGGGGTATGGATTAACAGAAACATCTCCAATAGCAGCACTTACGCCAGATTATGAGCCTAAATTAGGATCAGCAGGAAAAGCATTAGTTTGCTCTAAATTAAAAATAAAGAATCCAAATGAAAAAGGCGAAGGAGAAGTATTAATAAAAAGTTCAACATTAATGCTTGGATATTATGAAAATGAGGAGGCAACTAAAGAAGCAATACAAGATGGATGGTTTAACTCAGGAGATATTGGATATTTAGATAAAGATGGATTCTTATTCATAACAGGTAGAAGTAAAAATGTAATTGTAACACAAAATGGTAAAAACATATACCCAGAAGAAATAGAATTAATGTTAGGAAAAATTCCAGAAATTAAAGAATGCATGGTATATGGAAAAGAAATAGAAGGAGAAAAGGAGTTAACAATTACGGCCAGAGTAATCCCAAACTATGAAGAAATAGAAGAATTACATGGAAAAGATTTAACAGAAGAACAAATTCACGATATTATATGGGAAGAAATAAAAAAAGTTAATAGAACTTTAACATCTTATAAAGCAATAAAAAAATTAGAAATCAAAAAAGGCGATTTTGAAAAAACAACAACAATGAAAATAAAAAGATTTGCGGAAATAAAAAAAGATTAAAAATACTGTTGACTTTTGTAATAATTTTGTAATAAAATTGTAACGAAAACTAAATATTAAATTTTATGTTTTCTATTGTAGAAAAAAACATTTAGATGTATAATATCCGTAAGAAAAAACAGAATACACATGATAAAAGGAGGGAGGAGTTTACATGTCTTTATTTTATAGAAGGCCAGGCATAGTAAACGTTAGAATGGTAATAACAGAAGAAAAGATTTTATCAAATATAGACAAAATCCAAAAATTGATAAATCCAAAGAGTAAGAAACAAATAGTGCAGTTGGATGATGATGCATATTTTAAGGATTTAATCGATTCAGTAAAAACATACTTAATCGAATATCCTAAAAAGAAGAATTTTCCACCTGCTGTATATAAAGCTGCATATGAATTAGTAGAGTATGCAACAAACCAATTTGAAGATAATACTAGAAAAATTGAAGACTTAATAGTTCAAAGAGAAAAAAATATAGAATTATCTGTAAAATTAAGAGAAATATTAGAAGCAGTAGAAAACAAAGATAAAGATTGGAAAAACCAAGTGAAAGAAGCATCAAATTATTTCCAAGAAGATATAATAGAAACATTAGGAATAATTGGTAGATGTAAAAGCAAAACATCACAAAATTATAATGATGCCTTAAAATTAATAAGAGCAAGAATATCTAATCTAGAATCTAATCTACATATTGAAATAGATATGGAAAGAATAGAAGATAGATCAAAAGCATTAAGCTTTATAGGAATTGAAATTGCAGATGCTTTAAAAGGAATCCCAACACCAATTGAAGAACCAGAAGTAGAGAATATAGTAGAAGAACAAGTTGCTCAACAACAATATATAGAACAAACTACATTTGAAGTTAAACCATCATTATGGAATAGAATTAAGCAAAGTAAAATTGCAAGAGCAATTACTTATGTGTTCAAAATAAGAGTTAGATTAGAATTACCAAATGCCCTTCCAGAAGGTAGAGGAGAATAAAGATTATTTAGGCGAATACCTTTAGGTATTCGCCTTTTATTATATATTAGAAAGTAGGTATAAAAATGACGCAGGCTGATAAAAATTTTATTGATACATGTAAAGAAATATTAGAACATGGATACTCATCAGAAGGAACAGGGGTTAGAACAAGATGGGAAGATGGTAGTGAAGCAAATTATATATCAATAGTTGGAGTTACAAATAAATATGATTTAGAAAGGGAATTTCCAATGATAACATTAAGAAATAACACAAATACCGTAAAAAGAGCAATAGATGAAATATTATGGATTTGGCAAAAAAAATCAAATAATATAAAAGATTTAAATTCACACATTTGGGATCAATGGGCAGATAAAAATGGTTCTATAGGAAAAGCTTATGGATACCAATTAGCAAAAAAATATAAATTCAAAACAAAAGATGGAATACAAGAAATGGATCAAGTGGATTATGTTCTATACTTGTTAAAGAATGATCCTGCAAGCCGAAGAATACTAACAAATATATTTAATCATGAAGAATTAAAAGATATGAATTTAGAACCATGTGCATTTGGAACACAATGGCTAGTTAAAAATGGAAAATTGCATTTAATATTAAATCAACGTTCACAAGATATGTTGGCAGCAAATGGATGGAATACAATGCAATATGCAGCATTAACATATATGTTTGCACAAGTTTCAGGATTAAAGCCAGGAACACTAACACATAACATAGGAGATTGTCACATATATGATAGACATATACCATTAATAAAAAAATTGATAGAAGCAGAACCAATGAATGTTACACCAAAATTAAAAATAAATAATCTTACAAAAAACTTTTATGAATTCAAAGTGGAAGATTTTGAAATCGAAGGATATGATTATAATAAAGAAATTAATTTAGGTAAAATACCTGTAGCAGAATAGTAAGGAGAATAGAGATGTTAAGTATAATTGTAGCAAAAGCAAAAAATAATGTAATAGGAAAAGATAATCAATTAATATGGCATTTGCCAGAGGACCTAAAAAGATTTAAAGAGCTAACAACAGGACATACTATAATAATGGGAAGAAAAACATTTGAATCATTAGGAAGAATATTACCAAATAGAAAACATGTTATATTATGTAATGATATGGAAATGAATGTGGATGATGACAGAGTAGAAGTACTAGAAGACATATCAATGTTAGATAAATATATAAAATCAGAAGAAGAAAACTTTATAATAGGTGGAGCAACAATATATAGATTATTAATGCCATATGCAAATAAAATGTATATAACAGAAATAGATGAAGAATTTGATGGAGATGTAGAATTTCCTCAAATAGATAAAACAGAATGGAAAATAACAGAAACAAAAAAAGGACTAAAAGATGAAAAGAATCCATTTGACTATGAATATGTAACATATGAAAGAATATAACACATGCCAGACGACCCTACACATAAAATTATTTTTAATTAGATATTCAAATAATTTATGTGATTATATCTTAGAGTTAAATAAATCAATTAAACTTCTTCCAAACTCTAATTCGAGATAATTTTCGCAGAAGTTCTAAAAAATTTTATGGCACCCTTTCACTGAAGTGAACTATTTCCATAAAATTTTAAAAGAACCTCTAGCTCAATGACTCTCAATACGATTTTTTCATCATTTTAATTATTTATTTAACTTTGTAGAGTAGCATTGTTCAGCCGTATAACTTAAAGTCCGCGCAGGGGATTTTGTTTATAAATTTTTATGGAGCAGGTAGCTCCGTTGGGACAAAGTAAAAATTTATAAACAATGTACCCGTTGCAGGACAAGTACAACCTTTAAGCTGAACAATGATATGAAGGGCAAATTACAATTTATATAAATATTTTAAATAAAAAAGAAAGGAAAGAAAAGAATGAAACAAAAATTAAAAAATAACAAAGGAATTACTCTCGTAGCCCTTGTAATAACAATAATAGTTCTACTAATCTTAGCAATGGTAAGCATAAAAATAGTAGTAGATGGAGGACTAATAACAAAAGCATCAAAAGCAACAGATACACATACAATAGGAGCAGAAAAAGAAGCAATAGGACTAGGTTATTCAGAATACCAAATGGCACTAGCAAATAAAGAAAATGTGACACGACCACCAATAAAAGGAGCAGAAGTAACTCCAAAAGGTGAAGGTTGGAATGTAAAATTCACAAAAACGAACAATGAATACCAATTATCAAAAGATGGAAATGCGTTATTAGCAAAACAAAATGGAATATATGTAATATGGACAGATAATGGAGATGGAACATTTACAAAAGGAGATGTAACATTAAAGGTAGGAGATTACGTAAATTATGATGCAACAAAAGATGCAAATGGAAATACAGTAGCAACAACAAGTTATACATCATATTCAGAAGCAAATGCAAGTACAAATAAGAATGATGGAAGAAGTAGTGGACATACAAAAGACCAAGTGTTTAATTTAACTAGTTATACATCAGGTTGGAGAGTATTAGGAGTAGAAAACGGAAATATAAGACTGATTTCAGCAAACATAATAGGACCAGACAGCGGGGAACATACGAATGGAGATAACAAATACTATTATTTAAGTGGAAAAAAAGGATATACAGATGGACCATCAGAATTAAATGCAATATCAGCAATGTATGGACAAGGAAAATGGGCAACTGGAGCGAAAAGTATAACAGTAGAAGATATAAACAAGATAACTGGATATGACCCTAATAATACAGGAAATGGAAAGCCTTTCAATAATGGAGAAATAAATCAATATGGAAACAAAGTAACATACTATTGGGATGGAACAGATAAACCCTATTGGGAAGCTACAAATGGAAAAAAAGGAAATTTGAATGGTACTCATAATGAATTTGTATGGTATGATGGAAAAGTATGGCAAAGTTCAACAAAATCAACGGTAGCTACAGCAACTAGTAGAAAAAAGATAGCTGATTTAATAAGTACAGAATATCTATATTTCCCGACCAATTTAACAAACAGCAATGCTGAAACTGGAAAAGGAATAGATAAAACAAGTAATGAATGGAAATTGCTATTTGAAAATGAAAGAAGCTACTGGCTCGCATCAAATTGTATTCGTTGTACATCATACTGGGCTTACTTTTGCGTGAATGTAGTAAGTGCAAATGGAATTGTGAGCAGTGGCAATGGGCTGTTTGGATCAATGGGAACTACTTATGACTTCTGCTATGGTATACGCCCCGTAGTTACTATGAAATCTGATATTCAAATAGAAAAAACGGATATAAATGATGGCACAACATTAGAAAAGGCATGTGTAATAAAATAATGCTGCATACGCAGAATTATATAATTCACAGTTTGATTCAATAGAATAAAATAAGAAAAAATAACATGAAAAATTTAAAAATCATGTTATTTTTCTTTTGACAAATTTTCAAAAAAATGATATTATAGTAGAGTTGCTATTTAGAAAAAAGGAGGAAACAATGAATAAAGAAGAAAATATATTAGGAACAGAAAAGATAGGAAAATTGATACTTAAATTCTCTGTACCATGCATAATATCAATGCTTGTTAACTCATTATATAATATAGTTGACCAAATTTTTATTGGATGGGGAGTTGGATATTTAGGAAATGGAGCAACAAATATAGTATTCCCAATTACAATGATTTGTTTGGCATTTGCGTTAATGTTTGGAGATGGAACATCAGCATATTTAAGTTTGAAATTAGGAGAAAAAAAGGAAAAAGAAGCATCAAAAGGTGTTGCAAATGGAATATTAACATCAGCAATTATAGCAATATTGTTTTGTATAATAACATTAGTATTTTTACCATACTTGCTAAATATATTTGGATGTACTGATGCATTAAGACCATATGCGTTAAAATATGGTGGAGTTATAGCAATAGGAATACCTTTTATGATGATAGGAATAACATTAAACTCTATTATAAGAGCAGATGGTAGTCCAAAATACTCAATGATATCAATGGTATCAGGAGCTGTTTTAAATACAATATTAGATCCGATTTTTATTTTTGTATTTAAAATGGGAGTAGAAGGAGCAGCTATTGCTACTATATTTAGTCAGTTTGTTACATTTGTGCTAAATGCTTTGTATATAAGAAGATTTAAATCTGTAAAACCATCAAAGAAACTATTTAAACCAGAAATAAAAGTTATTAAGAAAATAGTATTATTAGGAATAAGTAGTTTCATAAACCAAATGAGTATAGTTCTTGTATTGGCTGCGGAAAATAATTTACTTGGAAAATATGGAGCACAATCTGAGTTTGGTTCAGACATACCAATTACAGTTCTAGGAATTGTAATGAAAATAAGTCAAATACTAAATAGTATAATTATAGGAGTTGCAGTAGGTGCACAACCTATATTTGGATATAATTTTGGTGCTAAAAATTATGAAAGAGTTAAAAGTGCATTAAAAAGAGTGCTAGGAATAGGTGTAATAATTAGTATAATTGCATTTACACTATTCCAAACAATACCAGATAAATTGATTTCTATATTTGGTAGTGGTGATGAATTATATATGAAGTTTGCTTGTATAGCATTTAGAACTTATTTAATGTTGTGCATATTCAATGGAATTCAAATTCCAGCAGGAATATTCTTCCAAGCAATTGGAAAAAGTTCAAAAAGTGCAATATTATCATTATCTAGACAAATCGCATTTTTAATTCCAGCAATGATAATATTTAGCGGCATATGGGGAATAAGAGGAATTCTTTATGCAGGACCATTTGCAGACGGATTAGCATTTATTTTAGCTGCATCACTTATAATATATGAAGTAAAGAATTTAAATAAAAATAACAATGAAAAACAACATTTATTAGAAAGCGTAAGTGAAAATAGCAATACAGATAAACACATAATAATAACAATAGCAAGAGAATATGGCTCAGGAGGAAGATATCTAGGAAAGTTAATTGCAGAAAAATTAGAAATTAAATTATATGATAAAGAACTAATAGAACAAATAGCACAAAAAACTGGATTATCAGAAGAATACATAGAAAATAATGAACAAAAAAGAAAGTTACTAGATGGATTTAATAGTGGATATTATTCAGGACTAACAAATGCAGATGAATTATTTGTAACAGAAAATAATTTGATAAAAGAAATAGCACAAAAAGAATCTTGTGTAATAATAGGAAGATGTGCAGACTTTATATTAAAAGATAGAAAAGATGTATTTAAAATATTTGTATATAGTAGCATGGAAGACAAAATAAAAAGAGCAACAGAAATATATGGATTTAGTAAAGAAAAAGCACAAAAAGAAATAAAAAGAATAAATAAATTAAGAGCAAATCATTATAAATATTATACAGAGCATGAATGGACAGATTATCAAAATTATGATTTATGCATAAATAGTGATACACTTGGAATAGAAAAAACAGCAGAAATGATTTGTGAGACAATAAAAGAAAAAGTAAATAATTAAGAAAAATAGTATCGTTTAGATACTATTTTTTTTGCACGAATCAATTCACTGAAAAAAATTTAAAAAAATTTTTTGGATTTGTTCATATTTTATAAAAAAAAGATAAGAATAATAATATGAAATTTGAAATGGAGGAATAAAAATGAAAGTAAAAGATTGTATGTGTAATGATGTTTGTTTTTGTACACCAGAAACAACAATATGTGATGCAGCTAAAAAGATGTGTGATAATCATATAGGTTGTATACCAGTATGCGATTGTAATGATTGCGTTGTTGGAATATTAACAGATAGAGATATTATCTTAAGAAGTGTAGCATGTGGTAAAGATTCTAATAGCACAAAAGTAAGAGATGTTATGAGTAAAGAAGCAAAATGTTGTGATTGTAACACAGATATAGCAGAAGTTTCAAAGATAATGGGACAAGAACAAGTAAGAAGAATTCCTGTAACAGAAAATGGAAAATTAGTAGGGATATTAACGTTAGGAGATATGGCAAGAAATCAACAAATAAATAATGAATTTGTTGGAAAAACAGCAGAATGTATATGTGGATGCAATGATAAAAATGCACAATAATAATTAATAATCAAATCATATATGTAGAGGGCGGATGATACTACTATGTATGTTGTAACAGTAATAAGTAAAGTTAAAAAAGAGTTACATGTATATTCGCCCAAAATAATTTTTTTCTAACATATTAATATCTACATAAATACTAATTATAATACATAAAATATATAGAGGTGCATATTATTGATAACAGATGTTAATTACTACAAAAAAGTAATGAAAAGGATTTTAATAATATTAGTAACAATTTTAGGAATATACATAAGCTTCAAATTGGCAGTTTTTTATATTCCTTTTTTAATAGCGTTTATAATTAGTTTAATAATAGAACCATTAATAAGAAAACTAATGAAACATACAACTTTTACTAGAAAAACATGTGCTATAATAACAATGATAGTAGTTTTTGGAATTATTATTGGGTTGCTAATATGGGGAATATCTAGTGCAATTGCGGAATCAACTAATCTGTTAGAAAGTCTGAATAATTATGTGCAAAAAGTAAGCGATTATATAAGTAAAATAATATCTGATTTTAGATTTGATAAAATAGAAATATCTAATGAAATTAAAACCATTGCAGAAAGTTCATCACAAGATATTATAAAAATGTTAACAAGTGTTGCTAAAAAATGGTTAACTAATATAGTTGGATCAGTACAATATTTACCTACTTTTTTAATATATGTTGGAATAACGGTAATTGCAACATATTTCGTGTGTGCGGATAAATTATATATATTAGACCAGATGGAATATCATTTACCACAAAAATGGGTAAATAAAATAGGAAGCCACATAAGAAATATAATAGATTCTTTAGGCGGATATTTAAAAGCACAAGTTATTTTAATAGTTATATCATTTTTTATAGTGCTTGTTGGGTTATACATTTTTAAAATGTTCGGGTTTAATATTGAGTATCCATTAATGGCTGCTTTAGGAATTGGATTTGTAGATGCACTTCCAATATTGGGAAGCGGAACAGTTATGTTGCCATGGGCTGTAATATCAGCAGCAAATGGAAATTTAAAATTAGCAATAGGATTGATAGGATTGTATTTAATAATAATAGTAACAAGACAGTTACTAGAACCAAAGATTGTAAGCAATCATATAGGAATACATCCTATATTTACATTAATAGCAATGTATACAGGATTTAAATTAATTGGAATACTTGGAATGTTTATAGGACCAATAATATTAATAATATTAAAAAACGTATTTAGCAATTTAATAGATAATGGTGTTGTAAAAACAATATTAGATAGAAAATAAATAAATTAAAAATAGACGAAATTATATATCCGTCTATTTATTGTATTCTTAAAAACTTATAATTATCTAAATTAGAAATTTCTTTTTTTACATACCCATCTTCGTAAATTGAAGAATTTTCATCAGTAAAAGGTATAGAAAAGTTAACATTACAAATGTATTTTTCACCTAGCATATTTACTATGTTTATATTAAATGAAACATAACATATTATACTTGCTTCTGGAATAGAGACAAGTGGTTATGATAAAAATGCATTACAAATATATTATACAGAAAATGACAATCCTACAAATGATTTGAATAATACTACGAACGGTTGGACAACTAATCCTATTAATATGGATGCAATTAAGTCGTATATGATTGTAGTAAATGGAGAGTTTAAACCTGGTACTCACTTGAATTTTACATACAATATTAAA
>CAJKDR010000027.1 GCA_905198755.1 uncultured Clostridiaceae bacterium | reverse complement strand
AAAAATGTGTTTACATTTATTTTTTATTAAGCTTGTTCTTCTACTTTTTCTAAATCATTTATTTTTATATTTCTTACATGCTCTATTTTTTCCCATTTTGTGTTGCGTTTAAATAAACATTTGAAGTTTATTGCTAACCATGAACCTAAGAATAATGGATAGCATAATAATCCTTTTGCCATTGGTTTTACTTCTTTATGTTCTATTTTCATTATTAATATTGCTGTTAATATTGGTAAGAAGAATGTTGGTACTATATATCTTGCATAATTCCATAACAATTCTGTCCCTGTAAGACCTTTTCCTAAATATAATCCTGCATTTACAAGTAATAATAGTATTGTTATTATGAACATTGGTATACTTCCTACAATGTATAGTAAACCATCAAAGTTCATTACTGTTTTATGTTCTTTAACTGCTAATGCTAATTTTTTTGTGTATTCTCCCATACATTGTATATGTCCAACTGTCCATCTAGAACGTTGTGACCAAGATTGTTTGAAACCTACTGGTTGTTCATCATATACTATTGCATCTCTAGCCCAACCTAATTTTCTACCTCTAATTATTTGTTTTAATGAGAATTCTATATCTTCTGTTAATGTCTTTGTGTTCCATCCTTCTGGTTTTACTTGGTCAAATCTAACCATAAATCCAGTTCCATTTATTAATGGTGATAACCCTATATTATATCTTGCTAAATGATAAAATCTATTCATTGTCCAGTAGAATATTGCATATCCTGCTGTTACCCAGCTATCTGTAGGGTTTTTAATATCTCTATAACCTTGAACTACAGTTTCTCCTTGACATAATTTCTTATTCATATTTTTTAAGAAATTAACATCTACTATATTGTCTGCATCAAATATACAAAAGGCATCATATGGAGCATCTTCTTCTATTTTTTGTGCTAAAAACCAATTTAATGCTGCACCTTTTGTTTTATGCATAGAATCAAATCTTTCATAAACAATTGCTCCTGCTTTTTTTGCAATTTTTGCTGTATCATCTGTACAATTATCCGCTATTACATAAATATCATAAGAATCTCTTGGATAATCTTGCTTTTGCAAACTCATTATCAAGTTTTCAACAACTGCTTCTTCATTGTGCGCTGGTATTATTGCCATAAACTTATTAGTTTTTTCTTCTAATATTGGTTTTTCTTTAAAATTTATTAAAGAACAGATGCTTATAACAAGTTGATATACCCAAAATATAGTTATAATCCAAACTAAAGCTTCTTGTAATATATATAAAAATTCCATAATTTCTCCTTTTTTTAGTATTTATTAACGTTTTCTTTTAATACTATTATTCGTACTTTTATATTATACTATAATCTTTAAATTAATGCAAATTTTATTTTTTAAGTCATAATTTAGAAATTAGAGATTATTTTATAAATCTCCTTTTTCTAAATTTTATCATTATTCATCTTTATTATCTTTTTCAGATTTTGCTTTTTCTCTTTCTTCTTTTTCTGCTTTTCTTATATCATCTAACTCTTTTGTGATTAAGTTTATTCTATCTTGATCATCAATTTCATAAACTTTTACTTTTACTGTATCTCCTACTTTTAATACATCTTCTACATTTTCTATTCTTTGTTTTGCTATTTTTGAAATATGAAGTAAACCTTCTTTTCCTGCACCTAGATCTATGAATGCTCCAAATGGCATTATTCTACTAACTGTTCCATCATAGATTCCACCTACTTCTATTTCTTTTACTATATCTGCAACCATTGCTAATGCTTTTTTTGCTGATTCTGAATCTGATGAATATATAAACACTCTTCCGTCTTCTTCTATATCTATTTTTACTCCTGTTTCATCAATTATTTTATTTATTACTTTTCCACCAGGTCCTATTACATCTTTAATTTTGTCAACTTTTATAGTCATTTTTTCTATGCTTGGTGCATATTTAGATATTTCTTTTCTAGGTTCTGAAATTTGTGGTGCCATAATATCATCTAATATATATTTTCTTGCATTTTTTGTTCTTTCAAAAGCTTCTGCAATAATATCATATGTTAATCCATCTACTTTTATATCAACTTGTATAGCTGTTATACCTTTATGTGTTCCACCAACTTTAAAATCCATATCTCCAAAGAAATCTTCTAGCCCTTGAATATCTGTTATCATAACATATCTGTCTGGATTTTCTTTGTCTGTAACTAATCCTGTTGAAATTCCTGCAACTGGCGCTTTTATTGGCACACCAGCATCCATTAATGCTAATGTACTTCCACAAATACTTGCTTGAGATGTAGAACCATTTGAGCTTAATACTTCTGAAACTACTCTTATTGAATAAGGGAATTCATCTTCTGAAGGGATAACTGGTACTAAAGCTTTTTCAGCTAATGCTCCATGTCCTATTTCTCTTCTTCCAGGTCCTCTTGATGGTCTTGCTTCTCCTACACTATATGCTGGAAAATTATATTGGTGCATATATCTTTTAGATTCTTCTGTATCTATACCATCTAAAATTTGTTCTTCGCTCTTCATTCCTAATGTTGCAATAGACATTACTTGAGTTCTACCTCTTGTAAATATTGCACTACCATGAACCCTTGGAAGTACCCCAACTTCACAAGATAATGGTCTGATTTCGTCTATTTTTCTGCCATCAGGTCTAATATGGTGTTCTAATATCATTTCTCTTACGCATTTTTTCTCTAAGTCATGAATACTATCTTTTATGTCTCTCATTTTTTCTTCTGCAACTTCTTCTCCATGTTTTTCTGTATAGAAGTTTATAATATCTTCTGATATCTTATCAATAGCAATATCTCTGTCCATTTTATCTTGAGCTTGTACATCTTTATACATTCTATCTTTGAATTCATTTTCTATTTCTGCATATACTTCTGGATCTAC
The DNA here is from genome assembly GCA_905198755.1 of uncultured Clostridiaceae bacterium. Lineage (GTDB taxonomy): Bacteria > Bacillota > Clostridia > TANB77 > CAG-508 > HGM13634. The sequence continues at coordinate 8,248 of CAJKDR010000027.1, read as the reverse complement.
TGCAAATGATTGATATTCAAATTTTGTTTTTCCTATTTCAGCTTGTATATCTGAAATAAATTTGCAAACTTTTTTAATTTCAACATGTGCTTGTTTTATTGCTTCTAACATTGTTTCTTCTGGTATTTCATTTGCACCAGCTTCAATCATAGCGATTTTTTCTTCTGTTCCTGCAACAGTAAGAGTTAAATCACTTATTTTTCTTTGCTCTTCTGTAGGATTTATGACAATTTGTCCATTAACATATCCAACGTTAACAGCAGCTGTAGGTCCTCCAAAAGGTATATCTGATATTGAAAGAGCTGCAGAAGCTCCTATCATAGCTGCAACTTCTGGTGAATTATCTTGTTCTACAGATAATGCTGTTGCAACAACGCAAACATCATTTCTGAAGTCCTTTGGAAATAATGGTCTTAATGGTCTATCTATTGCTCTTGATGTTAAAACGGCTTTATCTGATGGCTTTCCTTCTCTTTTTTGAAAACTTCCTGGTATTTTTCCTACTGCATATAATTTTTCTTCATAATCAACTGAAAGTGGGAAAAAGTCTATTCCTTCTCTAGGTTCTTTAGATGCTGTAACATTTACCATTACAACTGTATCCCCATATTTTACAACTACACTTCCATTAGCTAGTCCTGCTATTTTACCTGTTTCAATAACAAGCTTTCTTCCTGCTAATTCCATTTCATAAGATTTAAACATAAATTTTCTCTCCTTTTAAATAAATATTTTTATGATTTATTATATTTCAAGGTAACCTTTATAATATGTTTTTTGTTTAAAAGCACATTATACAAGCTACCTCAGATAATCTGAAATATAACAAATCTTAATAACACAATATAGGACGATTGAATAAATCAAACGCCCTATATGACATTATTATTTTCTTAATCCTAATTTTTCAACGATATCTCTGTATCTTTGAACATCTGTCTTAGCTAAGTAGTTTAATAAATTTCTTCTTTTACCAACCATTTTTAAAAGACCTCTTCTTGAATGATTGTCATGAGTATGAATTTTAAGATGTTCTGTAAGTTCTTTAATTCTTTCTGTTAATAAAGCAATTTGAACTTCTGAAGAACCTGTATCTTTTTCATCTCTTCTGTAAGTAGAAATTATTTCTTGTTTTCTTTCTTTAGTCATATCGACACCTCCTATAATTTTTATATGCCTTAAACTGAGCTTAAGTTGGTGTTAACTCTTTAAGCTAAGAATAAGGTAATTTTTGTTAACAATGTTATTTTACTATAAATCATTATAAAAATCAAGTAGTTTTATTAGTTTTTACGTTTTAATTTTTCTTCTATTATTTCTATATGGTTAGCCTTGTATTCTTCTATTCTATCGTTATCTATTTTTCCAATTTTGTAAGAAATATTTTTATGCTCAATTTTATATATTATATCTGTTTTCACTATACTATCAAGATTTAAATTATTTTTATCATCTTTAGGTAAAAATTTGTTTTCTTCATATTTTACCTTTTCAATTTTTGAAGATATTAACATTCCAAAATACTCTATTGGTATTGCTAAATTATTTTCTGCTACTATTACAAATAAATGATTTTTTCCATCATTTCCATTTTTATATTTATACTTTCTTACATATACAATGTCACCAATCTTATAATCGTTTCTATAATTATATTCTTCTTTGTTTTCTGCAACATATGCGTCTATTCTGCCTTTATGTTCTTCCTCTTCTACTGGAAATTTTTCAAAAGCTTCTTCTACCGGTCTAATATCTCCGTATTTCAAAATATATTTTAAAAATTCTTCATTACTCATTGTATTTCCTCCTGTAATTATTTTACAGTACTTTTGTTAATAAGTCAACATTTTTTTATGACATGATAAACAAATTATATGTTATGTTTTTTTATCTTGTATTATATTGTTTTATTTTTAATTCATCTCTACTTTACCAATAATATCATTTATATCTTCTATATTATGTCTTTTCATATATTCTTCTATACCCTCTACAGTTTTCACACTTGTATATGGATCAACAAAATTTCCGCATCCTATTGATATTGTTGAAGCTCCTGCTAACATAAATTCTATTGCATCTTCACCATTCATTATTCCTCCAAGTCCCATGATTGGTATTTTTACTGCTTGTGCGGCTTGATATACCATTCTTACAGCTACTGGTTTTATTGCTGGTCCTGATAAACCTCCTGTATTGTTTGCTAGAACTGGTTTTCTTGTGTTTACATCTATTTTCATACCTAATAGGGTATTTATTAAGGATATTGCATCTGCTCCTCCATGCTCTGCTCCTTTTGCTGTTTGAGTAATATCTGTTACATTAGGTGTTAATTTTACTATTAGTGGTTTATCTAATACTTTTCTTACTGCTGACGTTACTTCTTTTACACCCTCATATGTCGTTCCAAAAGCCAAGCATCCAGCTTTAACATTTGGACAAGATAGATTCAATTCTACTCCATCTATATCTAATGTATTTAGTATTTTGCATAATTCTACATATTCATCTATTGTACTTCCACATGCATTTACAATTATTTTTGTATCAAACTTTTTTAGAAATGGTAAATCAAATTTTGCAAAATATTCTACACCTGGATTTTGCAAACCTATACTATTTAACATTCCACTTGCTGTTTCATATACTCTTGATGGTTTGTTTCCTGATCTTGGTTTTAATGATGTTCCTTTTGTTATTATAGCTCCAAGTTTTCCTAAATCGAAAAAATCCGCAAATTCTCTACCATACCCAAATGTCCCAGAAGCAACTGTAACAGGATTTTTCATTTCAATTCCTGCAAAATTAATCTTTGTATTCATATTTTTTTCTCCTTATAATTTAGATTTCTACTGTTTTTGATTCAAATACTGGTCCATCCTTGCATACATGCACATATTGCGGATCTTCTTTTGATGATTCTGCTGTTTTTACTGCACAACCTAAGCACACTCCTAATCCACATCCCATTTTTTCTTCTAATGATATTTGACATTCTATGTTATTTTCTTTTGCAAGTGCTTTTACTGCTTTTATCATAGGTAATGGTCCACATGTATAAATACAATCTACTTTTTTTGTTTTTAAATTTTCTTTTAAGTAATCTATTGCAAATCCTTTGTTTTTATAGCTTCCATCATCTGTTGTTATTGTTAAGTTGTTTGATGTGTTCTCAAATTCTTTTTCAAGAACTACTAGTTCTTTATTTCTAAAACCAATATATGTATCTATATTTAAGTTTAATTCTTTTGCTTCTTTTGTTAATTCATAAAGCGGAAAAATCCCTATTCCACCGCCAATGACTGCTATATTTTTATGTTTTTCAAATTTAAACACTCCATTTCCCAATGGTCCAATTATATCTATAAAATCTCCTTCTTGCTTTTTTGATAATAACTCTGTCCCTTTTCCTTTTACTTGAAATATTATTTCTATTATGCCTTTTTCTTTTTCTATATTGTATATACTAATTGGTCTTCTTAAAAATGGATCTAAATTTTCATTAATTCTTATTTCTATAAAATTTCCTGGCTTTACTATATCTACAATTTCTTTTGTCTCTAATGAAAATTTATATAATCCATCTAATAATTTTTCTTTTTTTACTAGTTTTGCAAAAACTTGCTTTGGCATTTTATATTTCATCTCCTTTTACATTTATTTATTAATTGCTCTATTTAACTCATCCTTCATTTTTATTGCTTCTGCTCTAGTAGCTTTTCCATATTCTTCTTCTGAATATTTTTCTTTCCATTCTTCTGCTTTATATGCACACATTAAGCTCCTTGAAGCATTTACAATTCCACCTAATCCATTTGCATCAAATCCTAAAGCTATATCTTCTGCTTTACCTCCTTGTGCTCCATATCCTGGTATTAAAAAATATGTATGCGGTGCTTTTTTTCTTATTTCTTCTAATTGCTTGGGATATGTTGCACCAACAACTGCTGCTACACTACTATAATTATATTTTCCTCTTATTTCTTTTCCCCATTCTTCAACAAGTTCTGCTACATGTTCATATACTGTTTGTCCATTTTCTAATTTTAAATCTTGTAACTCCCCAGAAGAAGGATTTGATGTTTTTACTAATACAAAAATTCCCTTATCATATTTGATACAGTCTTCCATAAAAGGTTTTATGCTATCTACTCCCATATATGGATTAACTGTTAAAAAATCTATATTTTTAAATACTTCAATCTCCTCTTTTCCTATTGTTGTTTTTCCTAGATATGCATTTGAATATCCTTTTGCTGTTGATCCTATATCTCCTCTTTTAGCATCTGCAATTACTATCATTCCTTTTTCTTTTGCATATTCACATGTTTCCTTAAAAGCTTTCATTCCCTCTATTCCAAACATTTCATAAAATGCTAACTGAGGTTTTATTGCTGGAATTATATCATATGTGTTATCTATTAATTCTTTGTTATATTCTAATATTGCTTTTGATATTCCTTCTAAATCATTAGTATATTTTTTTCTAACAATTTCAGGTATCATTTCATATCTTGGATCTAATCCCATCACTATTGGACTATTAGTTTCTTTGATTTTTTCTATTAAATTATCTATTGCATTCATGTTTTTCTCCTTTATTTTTAATTATATAAATGGATATACTATTTTTCCATTTACAATAGTATACTTAACTTTTCCTTTTAATTTTTTATCTATAAATGGTGTATTTTTAGCTTTTGATACAATATTTTCTTTCAAATAAACATATTCTTCATTTGGGTCAAATATTGTTATATCTGCTATTTTTCCTTCTTCTATTATTCCTCTATCTATTTTTAATAATTTAGCTGGATTATATGAGGTTAATTTTACTAAATCTAAATAAGTAATATTTTCATTGTCTACCAAATTCATAATTTCAGCTGATAATGCTGTTTCGAATCCTATAATTCCATTTGGTGCCTTGGCTAGTTCTCTTTGTTTTTCTTCTTTACTGTGTGGTGCATGATCTGTTACTATGCAATCAATTGTTTCTTCTTTTAGGCCTTCAATTATAGCCAATCTATCCTTTTCTTCTCTTAAAGGTGGATTCATTTTAGCATTTGTGCCATTTTTCAAAACCTCATCTACTGTGAAAGTAAAATAATGAGGACATGTTTCACAAGTAATTTTTACATTTCTCTTTTTAGCATCCCTTACCATATTTTTAGTTGTTTTTGTACTTATATGACATATATGTGCTCTAACATTATTAGTCTCAGAAATAACTATTTCTCGTGCGGCCATTATTTCTTCTGCTTCTGGAAGAACACCTTCTACTTCTAATTCTTCTGCAATTTTTCCAGCGTTAATCGCACCTGCTGCAACTGATTTTTCTTCGCAATGTGATGCCACAAAAGTATTTAATTTATCAGCTTTTATAATTGCTTCTCTCATAATTTTAGAATTAGTAACTGGTATACCATCATCAGAAAAAGCTATTGCACCTGCATTTTTCATTTTCTCAAAATCTACTAACTCTTCACCTTTCTCACCTTTTGTAACAGATGAGTATGGCAATATGTTACAAACCGCATCTTGTTTTGATTTTTCTATTATTTCTTGTAAAATAATAGCACTATCAGGAGTTGGTTTAGTATTTGGCATAGGACAAATAGTAGTAAAACCTCCAGCGACAGCGCTTTTGCTTCCAGTTTCTATTGTTTCTTTATATTCAAATCCAGGTTCTCTTAAATGACAATGCATATCTATCATTCCAGGCATAATATAAAGATTAGTACAGTCAATGATTTTATCTGCACTTTTTGAAATTTCATTTGAAATTTCTGTAATTTTATTATCTTCAATAAAAATATCACGTTTGTCAAAAATCGAATTCTTATAATCAATTAAAGTTCCATTTTTTAATAAAATTGACATTATATTTTCCTCCTATAAAATTCTAATCGTATATTATCATTCTTTCATTTAATATGCAAGATAATATTTAAAATTATTTATATCTAATTAGCAACATAGTGATGTAAGATGGAACGATAATAATTATACAAATTATAATTTATTTTATAGACTTTTGATTGTTTTTAATATATACTTAAGAAAATTAATTATGGAGGTAATAAATTATGTCTGATGTTATTTCATATTTATTTAAAACTAATGCTATTAAATTTTGTGATGAAAATAAACCTTTTTGGTATACTTCTGGAAAAATAGGTCCATATTTTATTAATACTCATTTTATATATGGTAATGAAGATGATGCTAAATCTTTGCTTTCTTTTATAGATGAACAATTGTCTGATAAAATGGCTTTACCTAAGAATGTATTTGAAAAGGTTTTAAATCAATATCAAACTAATGAAATATACAAAAACGTTATTGATACAATGATAGATTCAATAAAATCAAATATTGATATTGATGAGATTGATTATGTCTCTGGTGGTGAACGTAGAGATTGGTTCTTTTCAAATATTGTTGCTCATTTACTTAATAAACCACATATTTCTATTTACAAAGATTTAAGTGCTGTTGTTTCTGATTGTAATTTTGAAACAACTAGTAAATTAGATAATATTAACAATAAAAAAGTTTTACATGTTGCTGATTTGGTAACTGTTGCGTCTAGTTATATTAGAGCTTGGATTCCTGCTATTGAAAATTTAGGAGGAAAAATGTGTTGGTCTTGTGTTGTTGTAGATAGAATGCAAGGTGGAACTGAAAAAATTAAAGAACATGGAATATTACCATTAAGCTTAGTTCAAGTTGATAAAACATTATTTGAAAAAGCAGTTCAAATGGGTGTTATCGCAACTTCTCAGCAAGAAATGTTAAACAGCTTTTTTGATAATCCTGATGAAACCATGAAAAACTTTTTAATTAATCATCCCGACTTTTTAGAAAATTCTTTGAATTCTGATGAAAAGACTGCCAAGAGAGCTAAATTGTTAATTGATGGTAATCTATATGGAATTAATTAAATATAATGTAACAAAAAAAGCGAGGATTCCTCGCTTTTTTGCTTGCTATTATACTTCATTTTATTAAATTATTTCATAAAATTCCAAGAACTCTTCTTTAGAAATTTCTTCAACTTTTATCACATTTTTATCTTCTAATTGCATAAGAATCGCTACTGTTTATTCTAATACTTTATTCAATACTTCAGAAAAGTATTTCATACTTGCTTCTGCTTCTTCTAATGTGTTACCTGTTGCTCCTACTTCTAATATTGTTGCCGCATTTGCTACTTTTTGATTAAATGTAGCACTTCTTAAATTTATTGCTCTGAATAATCCTGGATACATTTCATTTGCTTTTTGTTGCACTTTTACTGCAAATTTTAAGTTATTCTTCCAATTTGGATGTTTTCCTCCTCCATCATTTGTTCCTATTACAAACATTAATTGTGCAACTTTTTCTCCATTTATTTCAACTGTTGGAGCATATGCTCCCTTACTTCCAACAGCATCACGATGTAAATCTATTAGAATGTCAGTATTTTTATTATCTTTTAACAGTTTTTCTACTGTTTCCAATGATCTAGAATATGAACCAGTGTATGCTGGATAGTCATGTTTTGTATTATCATGAACCACATTAAATCCTCGTTTTTTTAATTCTTCCGCTAATTCATCTCCAACTTTTACAACTGAATAATTAAGATCTGTAGTTCTATAATTTCCTGTTGCTTTATAGGTGTTTTTAGATGTCTGTGTGTAGCTTTCACATGTGTGTGTATGATAAATTATTATATTCTTTTTATTTCTTACAGTATAATCTGGCTTAAGTATGCTTTCTGTTAATTTTATATTGTCTGTTAAATTTTTAACCTTTACTCCTTTATATTGATTTGTATATGTATCTTTTACTTCTATTTTTTCTTGTTTTTCCTGTTCTTCTTGTGTTGGTTTTACATCTTCTTCTGTAGTTATTTCTTCATTGCTATTTATATCTGGTAATTCTAGATTTAATATTCTAACTAATCCACTTCTAGAAGTAGATTTACTGTTTCTTTCTATCTTTTCTTCTGTACTATTATTATTTGAATTTTGAACTGTTTTTGAAATTGGAATCGAAATATTTATACAAGATATTAAAGTATGTTTTTTTATTGAATTATCTTGCTTTTCATTTTTACTTATTTCTTTTTTATTTAAAAAATATCTAGCTATAAAAACAACTATTACTATTATTCCAGTTGTTATAGCTAGATATTTGATTATATCTTTAAACTTTATTGTAGTTATCATATTTTTCTCCTTTGTCTAATATATACTCT
>CAJKDR010000026.1 GCA_905198755.1 uncultured Clostridiaceae bacterium | reverse complement strand
CTTTAATCTTAACAATGATATGAAAGGCAAATTACAATTTTGCTTTTTTTGTATATTTGTAATATAATATGAAAAAATTTTAATTTTTGTTAGGGGTTTTATGGATATTAATTTAAATGAAAATGAAAGAATTGATGATTTAGAATTTAAAGATTTAAAGATTATTCAAAATAAAAATGGTTTTTGTTTTGGTATTGATGCGGTTCTTCTTTCTGATTTTGCAAAAGATATTAGAAATAATGCTAAAGTTTTAGATTTAGGTACTGGTACGGGAATTTTAGGAATTCTTTTATGTGGGAAAACTAATCTTTCTAAAATATATGGCATTGAAGTACAAAGCGAAGTAGCAGATATGGCATTAAGAAGTGTTACTTTAAACAATCTCAATAATAAATTTGAAATTATTAATGATAATGTTAAAAATTTAAGTAATCATTTTGAAAATGGTTCTTTTGATGCAATTGTTTCAAATCCACCTTATAAAAAAAATGATTCTGGATTGAAAAATGAAGATGAAAGAAAATTAATTTCTAGGCATGAAATTACTGCTTCTTTAGAAGACTTTATTTCTATATCTTCTAAAATGTTAAAAAACAACGGCAGTCTTTATATGGTTCACAGACCTGAAAGATTATCTGATTTATTTACATTATTAAATAAATATAATTTAGAGCCTAAAGTATTAAGAACTGTTCATTCCTATTATAATAGTAAGCCTAAACTTATTTTAGTTAAAGCTACTAAAGGTGCAAAATCATTTTTAAATATTGAAAAACCTTTGATTATTTATAATACTGATGGAACATATACTGATGAAATATATAAAATTTATAACGAGGAGAAATAATTATGTTAGGAACTTTATACTTAGTAGCAACACCAATTGGGAATTTAGATGATATTACTTTAAGAGCAATTAAAATTTTAAAAGATGTTGACTTTATCGCAGCTGAAGATACAAGACATTCTTTAAAATTGTTAAATCATTTAGAAATCTCTAAACCTCTTATTAGTTATCATAGACATAATGAAGATATAAAAACTAATTTATTAATTGATAAATTATTAGATGGTAAAAATATAGCTTTAATATCAGATGCTGGTACTCCAGTTATTTCTGATCCCGGCGAAGAAGTTGTAAAGGAAGCCTTAAAGAATAATATAAATGTTATTCCTATACCTGGAGCATGTGCATTAATAAACGCACTTATTGCTTCTGGATTAGATGCTTCTGAATTTACTTTTATAGGATTTTTACCATTAAATAAAAAAAATAGAAAAGAAAAATTAAGTGAAATTCAAAATTCAAAAAACACAACTATTTTGTATGAAGCTCCACACAAACTTTTATCTACATTACAAGATTTGTCTAAAATTTTAGATAATAGAAAAATTGTTTTAGCAAAAGAGCTAACAAAAATACACGAAACATTTATTTCTGGAACTGCAAGTGAACTGCTTAATACTTTAGAAAATCCTAAAGGTGAATTTGTTATTATGATAGAAAAATCTCAAGAAAAATTTGATGAGAATTTATACTTAAACTCACTATCATTAGAAGAACATTTTGCATTTTATCAAGCACAAGGATTTTCTAAAAATGAGATTATAAAAAAGATAGCTAAAGATAGAAACGTAAATAAAAACGAAATATACCAACATTTTATAAATTAGAAAAATAAAATTATAATACAAAAGAAGCTAGAATAATCTAGCTTCTTTTAGTTTATTTATTTGCTTATTTGTTTATTTAATTTTTCAATACATTTTTCACATACTAGTTTTTCATTATAGCTAACTAGGTTCTTAGTATTTCCACAAAATACACAGTTTGGTTCATATTTTTTTAGAACTATAGAATTTGAATCAACAAATATTTCAATTGGATCTTTTTCTTTTATGTCAAATTTATTTCTTAACTCTATTGGTATTACTACTCTTCCAAGCTCATCTACTTTTCTTACTATACCTGTTGCTTTCATTTTTTACCTCCTATTATGTCATATTGTATCTTTATTCTACAATTTTCGACAAATTATTTACTTACTGATAATACCATATTTTGTATGTTTAGTCAATAAAATCTTTTCTTTTTTATGTTCTTTTTATTATTTTTTCAGAATATATTTTATAGATATATTTATTAAATGGTGATGAATATGCTCAATAAAATATGGCCTTTTTTTATTATTATTTCTTTTGCTTTTGCTATATATTCTGGAAATATTAGCAATATTAATTCTGCAATTTTTTCATCTGCAGAACAAACTGTAGAACTTTGTTTAACTCTTTTAGGAACTCTTTGTTTGTGGAATGGAATTATGAATATCGCATTAAAGACTTCATTAATAAAAAAATTAACAAAATTTTTAAAACCTTTAATTTCATTTTTATTTCCGGATTTAAAAAACGATAAAAAAATTTCTGAACAAGTTTCAATGAATATAGTTGCAAATATCTTAGGGTTAGGAAACGCTTCAACTCCAATTGGTTTAAAGGCTATTTCTTCTATGCAAGAAAAAAATAATGATAAAACCACATTAAATAATTCAATGGCTATGTTTATTTTAATTAACACTGCATCACTTCAAATTATTCCAACAACAGTTATTGCAATTCGTAGTTCTCTTGGTTCTAATAATCCATCTAAAATAATTTTAGCAGTGTGGGTTGCAACAATTGCTGCTTTTTTAACTGCTATCACTGCTGGAAAAATATTATCCAAAAAGTTTTAAAATGGAGGTTTATATGAATGTAATAAACTATATTTCTAATATCGCTGTACCTTTTACAATTTTTATGATTATTTGTTATGGATTATTTGAAAAGAATAAAGTATTTGATAGCTTTCTTGATGGTGCAAAAGAAGGTATTCAAATAATATACAATATTTTTCCTACATTGTTAGGATTATTTCTTTCTATTAATGCTTTACGTGCTTCTGGAATTATAGATTGTATTACCAACTTTTTATCACCATTACTTAATATTTTGAAAATTCCCTCTGAAATATTACCTCTTGCTCTTTTAAGACCTATATCTGGTAGTGCTTCTATGGCTGTAGCAACAAATATAATGTCTAATTATGGTGTTGATTCATTTATTGGGTTAGTAGCTTCTACAATTATGGGTTCAACAGAAACGACTCTTTATACTATTGCACTTTACACTAGTACTGTTGGAATAAAGAAGACTAGATTTGTTTTATATGCTGCATTACTTGCCGATTTTGTTGGAATGTTAACTTCTGTAATTTTTTGGCGAATTATGTCGTAAACTTTTTCTTGACTTATATATATTATTGCTATATTATAAATGCATATTAATTCATTTGAGGAATTTTATGATTTTTTTAAAAATTTTATTCTTTATTATAACAGTTATTTTAACTAGAAAAGTTATAATAAAAAATCAATCCCAAAAATTAAAAAAATTTTTAGATATGTAAGCTACAAATTATTTTGCAGTCTTTTAATATTGTTATTAATCTTGCAAGAATTAATAACCTTCTTTCTATTATTGTTCATGGATCCCCCAATCCCCATAAAAATTTTAATAAGAAGCTCCCTTTATATTAATTCTTGCAGTTTATTTTATATAATTTTATGTTAGTTATAGTTAACTTATTTGCTCGTATAATTGACAAATTTAAGTTATCTGTGTATAAAATGAAAAACCACAAACGTGGTTGCCGTGAATATGTAAAAAACACATCAAACCGACAAGTTACAGATGTGTTTTTTATTATTTATTTGCTTAATATTATAACTATTATAATTAAGGCAATTACTATAATAGTTTCAACAACTAATGCAAATGAAAGTAAGTATATTATTTCTAATAAAACAGCTTCTATCATAGCACCACCTTCATTCTCACAACACAAAGGTTGTGGATTAAAAGTGGCAACCACATCTGCAATTTTCATTTTCTATGCTAATTACTATACTATATTCTTTATTCAGAAACAAGCGAACAAAATAAAATTTTAAATAAAATGATTAAAAAAAGAAAGCTAGTATAATACTAGCCCTCTTCCAGAGTTTTGCATTGCGTTCGCCTTACTCTTCAGCTTCAGGATTGGTTTTATTTTCTTCTGACTCAAGAACTGCTGCATTTAGAATATCCTTAAATAACCTATCTATAGGATTAGGATTAGGTTTAAGCTGAGTTTCATCTACATAAGTAATGGTCCCTTCCTTACCTTCTTCTGCATTTTCCCAAGAAACCTCATTGTATGACATATAGTCTTCAGCTCTTTTGACAATTTTTATATCAAAACCGTCCTTTGCAAGCATTTTTGCAACTTCAGGGTACAGAGTTCCAGTTGTATTAACTACATGGGTACTTTTCCATCCCCATCCCATTGCTTTTTCAATGTCTTCCATTGCTGAATCATACTGTGGCTGAACAGATGTCTTTCGTGCTTCAAATGCTTTCATAGTAAAATCCTCCTGTGTAATTAATTTTTTAGTGTTTTTATTTTACTATTTTTTCTCTTCAATGAAATACTCTTGATTCTTTGTTACATATAATGTAGCAAATCAATCGAGAAAATATTCTCAATTTCAAAGAAAAACTTTGCACATATTTATTATACTATATTTTACATAAAATTGCAACTTTTTAATAATGCCATGCTAAAACCTTAATAATTCAATATTTATAAAAACAGTACAAATAAAATAAAAACCATATAATCATTGATATTTCAATTATTATATGGTTTTTATTATTTGGTGCGCCTGGAGGGATTCGAACCCCCGGTCTTCCGGTTCGTAGCCGAACGCTTTATCCAGCTAAGCTACAAGCGCATAGTAATATTATACAAGTATTTTTAAATAAAATCAATATTTTCTTAAAAAGTTCTTGCAAAACTCAAAAAAATGTGCTATATTATATAAGCAGTTTAAAAATCGAGGTGTAGCGCAGTTGGTAGCGCGCGTGGTTTGGGACCATGAGGTCGCAGGTTCGATCCCTGTCACCTCGACCATATAACAAAAGTCATACAAGTATTGAAAAATCAATATTTCGTATGACTTTTTATTTTAATTAGACTAACTTTACATTACTTATGTCATGAAGTAATTAGAGACTTCATTTTTTAATGTAATAATGTATTTAATATAAATAATTACAAATATCAATATATGTAGGTATAATTTTTTCATCATATTTACTATGGCGATGCCATATGATTTTCTCAACAATGGTAATATATAATGCTTTTTCAATTAGTCTTTTATCTTCTTTAAAATATTTTGACAGCAACAATATTATATTATTCAGTTCATCTATGCCTATATTATAGTGTCTTATTTCATTAAGAATAAAAGGAACTGTTTCAAAGGCTCTTTCAGCGATAATTCCATGAGGATCAATTGCTTTCCACGTATCTCCTGATTTTAAAATATTACGATGTTGTAAGTCTCCATGTATCACATATTTATGAAGATTTTGTTCTTTTAATTCTTTATATAATTGAACACCTTTATTAATTATATTGGTAATATCTAAAAATTCTTCTTTGTTTTGCTCCACACATATTATTTTATTGTTAAATCTTTTTTCAAAGGTTTTAAAATCACTTTCATTTTCAGTATCAAACATAAGATTAATTGCAATATTAGAAAAAATTTTTATACGTTCTTCTAAATTATCTACATTAAATAAAGATGTTCCTGGTGAAAGTAATTCTAAAAGTATCACTTTATCTTCCTTATTATAATCATAACAAATTGCAGAATATTTAGAATTATAATGTTGTAGTGCAGAAACTTCACTAATTACTGTTGTACCAGGAGTTATTTTTAAAACAACATCCCCATATTCTCTTGACTTAGCCAAAAGTATCAAATTCATAGTTAATTGATTTACCAATCTAATATCTTCTAACTTATATTTATCTGTATATTTTTTTATTAATTTATCTATATTATTTAACCATTCAATCCCATCTTTATTATATCGATTAACAATAGATTCTTTAAATTTTTCTGGCAAAATTATCATTAGCCTATACACCACCTTTGAATAAAACGTAACATATTCAATTTAGTTTGTCAAACTATTTTATATTATGTTATGTTATTAAAAAGCAAGTAACTATATTTCTTTAAGCTTCATTTTTTCGTCATATCCACAAAAATAAGCAGTAAAACTAAGTTTACTGCTTATTTTTTTTATTGTTCTTTTTCAATAAGTCTTCAAATGTGTGCCATGCTAGTAAAGCACATTTTACTCTTGCTGGCATATTTGATATGTTTTTGAATGCTATTGCATCTTCTAGCTTTTCTAATTCCTTTTCATCTGATATTTCTCTTCTTATCATTTTTATAAATGTTTCTACTATTTCTTTTGCTTCTTTTATTGTTTTACCTTCTAGTACATCTATCATTATTGCTGTTGAACTTTGTGATATTGCACATCCATGTCCTGTGAATGCCATTTTTTCTATTTTGTCTCCATTTAGTTTTAGTTCTAGTTTTATTTCATCTCCACAATTTGGATTATGTCCTAGTTCGCAAAAGTCACATTCTTTTAGCTCTTCTTTATGTGGTGGATTCATTCCATATTCCATTATCATTTCATTATATATTTCATCAAGATTACTCATTTTCTTACCTTTCAATTTAATTTTTTCTATATTTGGCAAATATCTCATTTACTTTTATTAGTGATTTTATTAATCTATCTATATCTTCTTTATTATTATAGAAACACAAACTTGCTCTACATGTTGAATCTATTCCTAAGTATCTCATCAATGGTTGTGCACAGTGATTTCCAGATCTTACACAAACTCCATCTGTATCTAATATTGATGCAACATCATGTGGATGTACACCTTTTATATTAAACGAAAATACTGATGAATGATTTTCTTTATTTGGTGTTAAGTATAATTCTAAAAAATCTAATTTTGTCAATTCATTTCTTAGATAGTTTGTTAAGTTTCTTTCTTCTTCTTGTATTCTATCATATCCAATTTCATTTATATAATCTATTGCTGCTCCTAGTCCTATAACTCCTTCAACATTTTGTGTTCCCGCTTCAAACTTATTTGGTAATTGTGCAAATGTTGTTTCTTGTTCATGCACATATTCTATCATATCTCCACCAAATATAAATGGTGGCATTTTATCTAATAATTCTTTTTTACCATATAGAACTCCAATTCCAAGTGGTGCAAGCATTTTATGCCCTGAAAATACTAAAAAGTCCGCATCTAAATCTTGTACATCTATTTTCATATGTGGAATACTTTGTGATGCATCTACAATTACAACTGCACCTTTTGTATGTGCATATTCTATTATTTCTTTTACAGGATTAATTGTTCCCAAAACATTAGATACATGTGTAATTCCAACTATTTTTGTGTTTTCTGTTATTTTATTTTTTATTTCATCCATAGATAATTCATATTCATCATTTATATACAAATATTTCAATCTACTCTTTGTTTTTGTTGTTACATATTGCCATGGAACTAAATTTGAGTGATGTTCCATTATTGAAATTACTACCTCATCATCTTTTTTTAAATTATTTAGTCCATAAGAATATGCTAATAGATTTAAGCTTTCTGTAGCATTTTTTGAAAATACTATTTCTTCTGGATATCTTGCATTAATAAATTCTGAAATTTTAATTCTAGTATCTTCATATTTTTCTGTTGCTTCTACACTTAGTTCGTAAGCTCCTCTATGTGGATTAGCATTTTCATTTTCATAAAAACTTTTTATTGCATCTAAAACTTTTTGTGGTTTTTGTGTTGTTGCTCCATTATCTAAATATGCAATGTCTTTGTTTTGTAAAATTGGAAATTCTTCTCTTTTCATTAATCTAATCTCCTATCAATTTCATTAATAACTTCTTGTTTTAGTTCTTCGTTTGATATTTTTTCTATTAAATTATAAAATTTTGCTTTTACTATTAATTTTATTGCTTCATTTTTGCTTAGACCTCTACTCATTATATAGAATAATTCTTTTTCATCCGCTTTTCCTGAAGATGTACTGTGTTCTCCATCAACATCTTCTTCTGTACATAAAAGCATTGGAAGTGCTATTGACCTCGCATCATCTGATAGTAACATACAAGATTCATTTTCACTACCTTTTGATTTTTTACTTCCTTTTTTGAAATCTATTGTTCCTTTAAAGCTTTTTGTGCTTTTATCTTTTAAAGCTCCTTGTAAATCCATTTTTATACTTGTGTTTTTTCCTCTTGCTTCAACGATATAATTTAAATCTTTTACTTGTTCTTTTACTCCCAAGTATATTGTTTTTACATTATTTTTTGATTTTTCTCCTACTAAATTAGAATAATAATTAGAAATACTATATTTTCCTCCGATATCTATTATTGAATATTGTATGTTTGCATTATCTTGTATTTCATTTTCTATTGATTCTAAATTTGTACTTAAAGTATTTAAGAAATTTATTATTGTCACATTTATTTTAGAGTCTTTATTTGCATTTATTTTTATTTTTCCGTTATGGTAACATTCTAAATCAGTATTATTTCTATATTCTATAATTATATTTGCATTTTTATTTAAATCAAATTCTAGATTATTGATTAAGTATCTATTTTCATTATCAAATGTATATGTTATTCTAATTTCTTCTTTTTTAGATGTTTCTATATGAAATTTATGATTTGCCAATTCATTTATTTGTTTTTCTTGTTCTTTTCCTATTCCAAATGTTAAAGAAGTATTAGATATTTTTTCATCATAGTTTGATGAAACTGTTGATATTTCTACGTTTTTAAATTCACTTATTGGTTCTTTTATTTCTGGAGCTTCGATAGTAACATTATTTATTTTAAAGTTTCTTGATGTTCTTATTGGTGTTTCATTGACTTTTATTTTCATTACCCTATGCTCCCTTCTAATTCTAAGTTTATTAATTGATTCATTTCTGCTGCATATTCTACTGGTAGTTCTTTTGATATTGGATAGGCAAATCCTCTTACTATCATGGCCTTTGCATCTTCTTCTGATAATCCTCTTGACATCAAATAGAATATTTCCTTATCACTAATCTTTCCTATTTTTGCTTCATGTGAAAATTCTACTTCGTTTGTTCTCACATCGTTTACTGGTATTGTATCTGATCTTGAAATATCATCTAACATTAGTGATTCACAACTTACACTACATTTTGAGTTTTTTGCATTTTCGTTTATTCTTACTAGTGCTCTATAAGTACATGCTCCACCGTCTTTTGATATTGATTTTGAATTCACTACTGATGATGTATTTTTTGCATTATGAATAACTTTAAATCCTGTATCTAAATTTTGATTTCCTCCTGCAAATGTAATTCCAGTATATTCTGTTTTCGCTCCTTCACCATTTAAAATACTCATTGGATATAGCATTGATACTTTTGAACCAAATGATCCAGTTACCCAATCTATTTGAGCATTTTTTCCTACTAATGCTTTTTTCGTATTTAAATTCATCATATTTTTTGACCAATTTTCTATTGTTGAATATCTTAGATAAGCATCATCTTTTACATATAGTTCTACACAACCAGCATGTAAATTAACCTTATTATACTTAGGTGCTGAACATCCTTCTATAAAGTGTAATTTTGCTCCTTTTTCCACTATTATTAAAGTGTGTTCAAATTGTCCTGATTCTGGTGAGTTTAATCTAAAATATGATTGTAGCGGAATTCCTACATCAACACCTTCTGGAACATAAACAAATGAACCTCCAGACCAAACTGCTGCATGTAATGCAACAAATTTATGGTCATTTACAGGAACACATTTCATAAAATGTGTTCTTACTATATCTGGGTACTCTCTTACTGCTGTTTCCATATCTGTGTATATTACACCTTTTCTTCTTAATTCTTCTTTCATACTATGATATACAACTTCAGAATCATATTGAGCCCCTACTCCAGCAAGTGACTTTTTTTCTGCTTCTGGTATTCCTAATTTATCAAATGTATCTTTTATTTCTTCTGGAACGTCATCCCAATTATGATTCAATTTTGATTTTGGCTTTACATATGTTGCAATTTCATCCATTTTTAATTCTGATAAATCTGGTCCCCATGTTGGTAGTTCTAGTTTTTCGTATGTTTCTAATGCTTTTAATCTTATTTCTAGCATCCAATCTGGCTCTTTTTTTTGGTGTGATATTTTTTCAACAATTTCTCTATTTAAACCTTTTTTCATTTTGAAATCATAGTCATCTTTATTTTTTATATCATATATATTTCTATTAATTTCTTCTATTTGAGTCTTTTCTGACATTAAATTTATTTCCTTTCTGTCATTTTTTTGTATTCTTCATATCCATTATTTTCGATTTCTTCTGCTAAGCTCATATCTCCTGTTTTCACTATTTTTCCATTTACTAATATGTGTACATAGTCTACTTTTAAGTTTTCTAAAATACGAGTATTATGTGTAATTATTAATACTCCGTTATTTTTGTTGTGATACATTTGTATTCCTTTAGATACTGTTCTTATTGCATCAACATCAAGTCCTGAATCTGTTTCATCTAATATTGCAAGTTTTGGATTTAAAACAAGCATTTGTAGTATTTCATTTTTCTTTTTTTCTCCACCTGAAAATCCCACATTTAAATTTCTTTCTATTAAGTTTTTGTTCATGTTTAATTCTTCTATGTCTTTTTCTACTTCTTTTTTTAGTTCAAATATTTTAACAGGTTTCCCTGTTATTTTATTTTTTGCATATTTTAAGAAGTTCATTGTTGAGATTCCAGGAATTTCTTCTGGTGATTGAAAAGACATAAATACACCTTTTTGTGCAATTTCATGTGTAGGCAAGTTACTAATATCGTCTCCATCGAACATTACTTGTCCTTCTATTTTTTTATATTGAGGGTTATTTAAAATCACATTTGCTAATGTAGATTTTCCTGCACCATTAGGTCCCATAATAACATGTGTTTCACCCTTTTTTATATTTAAATTTAAACCTTTTAATATTTCTTTTTCTCCTGCATTTACATATAGATCTTTTATTTCTAATAAAGTATTCATTTTGTACTCCTTTTTATATATAAAATCAGTAAAAATTATACACCTTTTTTCCTAGTAAGTCAATAGGAATTAATCTTTCAAAGTCTTTAAAATAGTAATAATTATACCTTATTACCATTTTTTCCT
>CAJKDR010000025.1 GCA_905198755.1 uncultured Clostridiaceae bacterium | reverse complement strand
TATATATAATTTAATTTTAAGAAGGAGGATTACAAATGAAGGCACAAAAAGGTATAACTTTAGTAGCATTAGTAATAACAATAATCGTATTACTAATATTAGCAATGGTTTCTATATCAATAGTAAATCAACAAGGTTTATTTGACAGAGCTAAGAATTCAGCAACAACATACAATAAAGCAGCAGAAGACGAACAAGCAAATATTACAGCAGCTGAAAAAATAATTGACAATTATGCTAATCAAACAAAATAGCATATTAAAAATAAAGCATAAGCATAGCAAAATGCTTATGCTTTATTACTAAATAATAAAAGGAAATAAAAGATATGCAAATATTTTTATATACAATAATCTTTATAATGGGATGCTTTTTTGGTAGCTTTTGTACTTTAGCAGTTTATAGAATTCCAAAAAAAGAAGATATACTAATAAAACATTCATACTGTCCTAATTGTAATCATAAATTAGGATTTTTAGACTTGTTTCCATTATTTAGTTACATTCTTTTGAGAGGAAAATGTAGATATTGTAAAACAAAAATTAGGCCAAGATATTTTATTATAGAATTATGTTCTGGAATTGCATTTTTATTATTAACTATTTCACTAAAAGTTAATATTGATAATTTGAATATTATTAGTTTATTATTTAACTTTATTTATGTTTCAATATTGGTTATTATTGCAGGAATTGACAAAGAAAAAAAATCAATAGACAGAAATGTTTTAACAACAGGTTTTATAATTGAAATTGCTTATATGATATATGAATGTACATTAAAAAATGTTGATGTATATAAATATGTTATATATTTTATAGCATTAATAATATTGCTTGTAATATCAACGATTAGTTTAAAAGTAAAAATGAAAGAAAGATATTTTATACAAGTATTATTTCTATCATTATATATGATAATTTTTGGTGGGGCATATATTTATATTTTAACTGTAATATTAACATTAATATCACTTGCTTTTTATAAACTAACAATTAAGAAAAAAGAAGAATTGCCAATAGGATTTTTTATATGTGTTAGCAATATTTTAACAATATTAATCACAAATTTTATTTGCAATTATTTGATGTGATATAAGAGAGGTTATTAAATGATAAAAAATAGTAAAGGATTTACACAAACAGATATAGTGGTTGCTGTAGTTGCAATAATATTTTTTACAACTTTAATAGTAGCTTTAATGACTAATGTGAAAGTTCAAAGCGCAAAATTAAAAGGAAAATTATTGGCAAATATATATTTAACAGAAGCATTAGAAAATGTAGGAATTTTACAATATGATTATGTAACTGAAGAAAATAAGAACTTAATAATTCCCAAAATGACAGATGTATTTACACCTCAGTTATCTATATCAAAACTAACAGATGAAGATAATACAAAAGATGAAGATGTAATTAAAAAGGTTGAAGTTAAAATAACATATCAGATAGGAAATAAAACATATGAAGAAACAGCCCAAAGGCTAAAAGTTAAAGAATAAAGAGAGGAAATGCTAATAATGAAAAATGAAAAAGCAATTACATTAGTTTCATTAGTAATCTATATACTAGTAATGCTATTAGTAATAGGAATAATTGGTAGCGTTTCAGCAATGTTTTATAATAATACTAATAATTTTGATGATGAAACTAAAGATATAATAGAATATGATAAATTTAATAGTTATTTTGTGAAAGAAATAAAAACAGCTAATAATAGTATAGATCAAATTTCAGATGATGGAACATATATCATATTTACAACAGGAAATTCATTCTTATTTAAAGATAATAAAATATTTTATAATGATTTAGAAATTACTAAAAACGTAAAAAATGTTAATTTTAAATATTATACAGATTCAAATAACAAGCAAGATAACACAATTGTTACAGTCACAGTAAATTTTGAAAATTATACAAAAAAAATGAATTATAAAATAGAAGAAATTTATTAGGGAGGAATATTAATGGAAGGAAACAAAAGACAGCCACTAGGTGTTGAACTAGTTAGAAAAGGTATCGTAACAGAAGCAGAGGTCAACCAAGCAATAGAATATCAAAAAGCACATAGAAAGATGAAACTTGGAGAAATATTACGTAGTTTTAGTAAATGCGATCCTCAAATACTAATAGAAGCAATAGGAGAAATTCTTGGAGAAAGGGGAATTCTTCTTAATGCAGACGATATAGAAATAAATATGGAAGATTATATATCTTTAGATGTTGCAAAAGAGTGTAAAGCTGTTCCATTTGCTATAGCTCAAGGTAAAGTAAAAGTATGTTTTGCAGATACTTTTAATAAATCACACATGGAAAAAGTAAGGCTAATATTACTAAACAGGGGATTAGTAATGGAAAGATATATTACTTTTGAACAAAATATAGATTCCATTTTAAACATGCTAGAAGGTGATGCAGTTGAAGATATAGATGCAAATGATGATACTGTGAAATTAGTAGATTCTATTATAAAAACTGCTATGAGTAGAAGAGCAAGCGACATACACTTTGAACCAATGGAAGATAAAGTAAGAGTTAGATTTAGAATAGATGGAGAATTATATACTGTAACAGAAATTCCATCAGATAAACAACAACAAATTGTAGGACGTTTAAAAGCAATATCTAATATGTATCAAGAAAAACAAGAAGATCAAGATGGTAGGATAGTAACTTATCCTGATTATAATATTCGTGTATCTTCACAAAGAAATATTTATGGAGAAAAATTTGTTTTAAGATTATTAAAGAAGAATCAAAACATTAAAGAATTATATGATTTAGGATTTCCGAAAAAAGAAGATATTACTAAATGTTTTAATAAAAGAAACAGTATAACTATAATGGGAGCACCTACAGGAGAAGGTAAAACAACATCTTTATATAGTATAATAAATCATTTAAATAGACCAGAAATAAACATTACAACAGTTGAGGATCCGGTTGAAATTAGAATAGATGGTCTAAACCAAATTGAAATGGGAAATAAAACAACATTCTCATCTGCATTAAGGACAATACTAAGACAAGATCCTGATATTATATTAGTTGGAGAAATAAGGGATAAAGAAACAGCAGAAATATCATTACAAGCAGGGCAAACAGGTCATTATGTATTATCAACAATTCACACAATAGATGCAATAGAAGTAATAACAAGATTAAGAAAATTAGGTGTTTCCAATTACGATATAGCAAGTACACTAGCAACAACAGTATCACAGAGATTAGTAAGAAAATTATGTCCTAAATGTAGAAAAGAAAGAGACTTTAATAAAGAAGAATTAGAAACAATAGAAAGAATAGAAGAAAAATATAATACAAAGTTTGATTTAAAAGACAAAAAGACTTATGATGCTGTAGGATGTGATTTCTGCAATAATATTGGATATATAGATAGAGTAGCTGTGTTTGAAATATTGAAAATTACAGATGAGATAAAAGAATTAATCTCAAATAATGAATCACCAATAAAAATAAAAAAAGAAGCATTAAAAAATGGATATGAGCCATTAGAAATTGACGGTATTAGAAAAGTAATAGATGGTATTACTAATATGAAAGAACTTGATAAAAAATTATTGATAATGTAAAAAAGAGAGGAAAAGTATTATGGTACAAATAGAAGATTTAATAGATATTGCTGTTGAAAAAAATGCATCAGATATACATTTAATAGCTGGAATAAAGCCAATGCTAAGAATAATAAGAAAGCTAGAACCAATAGAAAAATATGAAGTGATGACAGAAGATGATATGTATGAGGTATATGATTCATTAATTAGAGGAAATTTAGATAAAGATAATATATTTAAGCAAACTAAAAAATTAGATACTTCATACGAATATAAAGATATAAGATTAAGAGTAAATATATCTTCAGCTGATGAAATACCAATTTTTACATTAAGATTAATAAGAAAAGAATTGCCTAAATATGAGGAATTAGGGGTACCAGATATAGTTAGAAGAATGACATTTCAACCACAAGGATTAATATTAGTTACCGGAAAAACAAACTCTGGTAAAACTACAACATTAAATGCCTTAGTTAATGAAATAAACGAAACACAAAACAAAAAAATATTATCATTAGAAAATCCGATAGAATATAAACATACTTCAAAAAAATCAGTAATAGTACAAAAAGAAGTTGGAGTAGGTGGAGACTCATTATCATTTAGTGATGGTGTAAAAAACTCATTAAGAGAAGATTGTGATATAGTAATAATAGGAGAAATAAGAGATAAAGAAACAATGGAAGCAGCAATAGAAACAGCAGAATCAGGACATTTAGTTATAGGTACTCTTCATACAAAATCTTGTGCAGAAACAATAGATAGAATGATAAACTTTTATGAAATATCAGATCAAAACACAGTAAAATACTTACTATCATCATTACTAAAATTGGTAGTATCACAAAGATTGTTACCAGGTACAGATGGAAAATTAGTATTAATACCAGAAGTAATGGTAGTAGACAATGTTGTTTCAGGAATAATAAGAAAAGAAAAATTTAGCGTTTCTGAAATGGAAGATGCAATGCAAAGTAATTCTGATAATGGAAGTATAGGATTAATAAATTCTATTGCAAAAGCATTTGTAGATGATAAAATAACTCTAGAGCAAGCAAAATCGCAAGTAGAAGAAAAAAATATAGAAATATTAAATAGGACAATAATGCAATTGAGAATAAAAAAGGATAGATAAAATTGTGGAGGTAAAATCTTATGCCAAGCTTTTTTTATAGAGCAGTTACAGAAGATGGAAAAATAGTACGTAACAAAGTAGAAGAAATTAATAGAAAAGCACTAATAAAAAAGTTAATACGAAATGGATTAACTCCTATTGCTGTACGTCAAAGAGCTCAAACGGTTAATTCTTCTTCGAAAACAAAAAGAAGAAGAAATGTTAGTGATATATCTAGTATCATTCAAGACTCAAACATGTATGTTAACCTTGAAAAAGAAAATCAAAAAAGTTGGTTTACCAGAACAAATGAAAAGTTAATAGCAAGAACTAGTAAAATAACATCAAGGGATTTAGTTGTATTTACTCAAGATTTTTATTTACTTAAAAAAGCAAATTTTAATAATATACATGCACTAACAACAATAATAGATAAAACAGAGAATTTAAGATTTAAAGAAATACTAAAAGATATACTAGCAGGTGTAGAAGCCGGAGAAAATATGTATACAACAATGGAATATTATGATGATGTTTTTCCATACTTATATATAAATATGATAAGAGTTGGAGAGTTATCAGGATCTTTAACAAAATCTTTAGAAGAAGCAGTAGCATATTTAGATGAAACAACAGCATTAAATAAAAGACTAAAATCTATAATAATCCCAAATGTTTTGCTATTAATAGGAATAATTATTTTATTATTCGTTGGTATATTAGTTATAATACCATTAATACAAAATGTTTTTAAATCATTAGGTTCAACAGAGCAATTGCCTGCAATTACATTATGGTTTGCTGGTGTTGTAGATAAGCTAATGAAGTATTGGTATATTCCATTAGGAATTATAGGAGCAATTGTTATAGTGGTATTTACTTATATAAGAACACCAAAAGGAAGATATAACTGGGATTATTTTAAATATACAATGCCACTATTTGGAAAATTAATATTTTCTTTAGATTTTATGAGATTGGCAAGAGCAATGTTATTAAACTTAAAAAATGGTATAAGGATACAAGATGCATTGGAAGTTAGTAAAAATTTAAATAAAAACTATGTTATGCGTTCAATTATAGAATCATCAATAAATAATATGATAATAGGACAATCTTGGATAGAACCATTTGAAAAGAGTAATCTGGCAACACCAATGGTAATAGAAATGTTAAATATTGGTATGAAAACAGACTTACAAGAAATGTTAGAAAAATTAGTTGAATATATGGAAATAGACATAAATAACACAATACAAAGAATAATGAAAATATTACCAGAAGTAGTTTATGCAATAGTTGGAGTATTCTTGATATTCTTAGTTATAGTTGTATTAGTACCATGTATACAAGCATATATGGGTGGATGGCTATTCTCAGCAGCAGGAATGTAATAAAAAAGGACGTAATATTACGTCCTTTTTATATATAAGAAGAAAGGAAGAAAATAATATGAAAATAGGAATAGATTTAGGTGGAAGTCATATAGGAATAGGGGTAGTAGATGAAAATTACAATATAATACAAAAAATGGATTATGTATGGAAAACAGAAGAAAAAAAAGACATATATAATACAATGGAAAAATATTGCATTAAGTTAATAAAAGAAATCTGCGAAAATAATAAAATAGGTTTAACAGAAATAGAAAGTATAGGAATTGGTTTTCCTAAAAAAAATATAAAAGATGGAATAGTATATGCTGACAACAAAAAAATTGAAATAAGAAAGAAAATAGAAAAAACATATAATATTTCTACATACTTGAAAAATGATGTGAAATGCTCTGGAATGTGTGAAAAAACACTAGGTGCAATTCAAAAATATGATAATGCAATATTTTTAACTTTAGGTACAGGAATAGGTGGAGCATATTTTTATAAAAATGAATTAGTAGTTCCTAATACTTATCAAGGAATGGAAATTGGACACATGATAATACAAGCAAATGGAAAAACTTGTAGGTGTGGACAAAAAGGGTGTTTTGAAGAATATGCATCAATGAGAGCATTTAGAAACAAAATAAGAGAAACTTATAATCTTGAAGATGTAAATAGTGAAATAGTGTTAAATCTATACGATAAAAAAGAAAAGATAAATGAAATGAATCAAATAATAGATGAATATATAGAATATCTAGGAATAGGATTATCAAATTTAATAAATATATTCGAACCAGACGCAATATGTATAGGTGGAAGCTTTGTACACTATGAGAGAATATTTATGAAAAAACTAGAAAATAATTTAAAAAGCAAATTTAAAAATAGGGATATACCTAAAATATTATTAGCCAAATATGGAAATGATGCAGGAATAATAGGAGCGGCAATGTTAAAATCAAACTAAAATAAAAATATATGGAAAAAATAGCAAAAATATGTTAGAATATACATATTGGAGGAATAAATAATGAACGTGGGATTTATATCACTTGGATGCAGTAAAAATTTAGTAGATACAGAATTAGCAATAGGAATATTTAAAAATAAGAAATATAACATAGTAAATGACCCTAAAAAAGCAGATATAATAGTAATAAATACATGTGGTTTTATTGAATCTGCAAAAGAGGAAGCAATAAATACAATATTAGAAATGGCAGAATATAAAAAAGGTAGATGTAAATATCTAATTGCTATGGGATGTTTAGTAGAAAGATATAAAGAAGAACTTGAAAAATCACTTCCAGAAGTAGATTTATTTATTAAATTCTCAGAATATAACAAAATTGGAGAAATGATAGACAAGTTGGTTATTGGAAAAATAGAATCTGAAGAACAAGATTATAATAGATTAGAAAATTACATAGAAAGAGTAGTAACAACAGGCAGTAAAACAGCATACTTAAGAATTGCAGAAGGATGTAGCAATAGATGTACATATTGTGCTATACCGTATATAAGAGGTCCATTTGAAAGTAGAAAATTTGAAGAAATACTTGCAGAAGCAAATGATTTAGCAAAAAAAGGATATGAAGAGATAATAGTAATAGCACAAGATACAACAAAATATGGAATAGATTTGTATGGTAAATCAAGATTAGCAGAATTATTAGAAGAATTATCCAAAATAGAAGGTATAAGATGGATAAGATTTCTATATGCATATCCAGAAACTATAACAGATGAATTAGTAGAAATAGTAAGTAAAAACGAAAAAATATGCAATTATTTTGATATACCAATACAGCATATATCAAACAAAATTTTAAAAAGAATGAATAGAAAAAGTGATTCTGAAAGTATAAAAAAATTATTAGAAAAAATAAGAAAACAAATACCAGATGTAATACTAAGAACATCATTAATAGTGGGATTCCCAGGCGAAACAAATAAAGATTTCGAAGAATTATATAACTTTGTAAAAGAAGCAAAATTTGATAAATTAGGAGTATTTATGTATTCAAAAGAAGATGGAACACCAGCAGAAAAAATGCCAAACCAAATACATGGAAATACAAAAAAATCAAGATACAATAAAATAATGAGTTTACAACAAGGAATCTCAAAAGAAAATTTAGAAAAAAGAGTTGGAAAAGAATATGAAGTCTTAATAGAAAATAAAACATTTGATAATAAATACTGGATAGGAAGAACGAAAATGGATGTACCAGAAATGGATGGAGTTGTTTACATAGAAAATAAAAGTAACAATAAAGACTTAATAAACAAATTCTTAAAATGCCAAATAACAGAAGTAAAAGACTATGACTTGATAGGAACATTAATTTAGAGGAGAATGTTTATGGAAAGAGAAAATGAAGATGTTTTAGAAAAAATGAAAAACGTAAAAACTACAGTAGAAAAAGATATATCAGAATCAGAAGAAAATAATAATGAAGTAGTACAAAATGTTAAATATTATGGAACAATAGAGTTAACAAGAAGAGATGATGGAGAAAAAGAAAGTTTTGAATTATACACAGTAGAGATATATGATTACGAAAAAGATGAAATACAAACAAAAATTTATTTAGATGGACAAGAAGTGGATATGGGAGAAATCATGAGAACATATGAAGACATCAATCCAATAAAAGATGCAATAAATAAAGCAAAAGAACAAGAAGAAAAAGGAGAAGAAACACAAACAAAAAACTTAAATAAAATGGAACAAGAAAAGCTTCTAGAATATGCAGAAAAGACAGGAAAAGAAGATATAGAAGAAATAGATGAATTGGAATTAGATCAAGAATTAGAAAAAGATGATGAAGAGGAAGAAACAATAGATAAAAATACAGCAAATTCATTAAGCAGAAAAGAAGAAGTTAATCTAAACCAACAAATAAAAGGAAAGACTTTAAGAAATGCATTAGGACTAGAAGGAGATTATGTAAAAATTGCAATAGTAAGTTCTAGCCAAGTAAATCAATACACAGATCCCGAAAAACCACATGGAAACAGATATTCATTTGTTGCAATAAGAGCAAATGGAGAAGCAGTAGTGTTGGGTGATGATATAATAAGAGCAGATAGACAAGAGGGAACAAATTCAACAGAACAAGATTTAACTGCAAATGTAGATGGTAGAGTAGACTATGAAAATAATATAAGTAGTTATCAAATTGTAAACTCACCTAATTTATATTTAAAAGTAGGCTATGATGAAAATCATGGAAGAGAAGTAAAAGTAGAAGATAGATCAAGAGGAAAAGGAACAGAAGGAATAGCATATGAATTAGAAACAAGTAATACTTGGAGAGCAGATGATGACGAAAGACGTATGCAAAGAGAAAAAAATGGAATATATGGAGCAGATAAGGCAATAGAAGAACAAGAAAAACATGAAGCTGTAGGATGTGAAAATGATAGAGTAGAAAACATAGATGACTACCCAGATAATGATGAACATAGACATGAAGAATATGCAATAACTCCAGATACAGAAGTACCAGGAAAAGATATAACATTTGCAGAATGGGCAGAAGATTTAGGGGAAAATCCACAAAAGTTAATAGAAAGATTTGAAAGAGAAATAGAAAAGAATCCAAAAGCTAAACTAGAGAATTTAGTAAAAGATATAGATGAAGACTATGAAAGATTTGTACCACAAGAACATAGAAGGTAAATAGTATGATTATGTAGGGCGGACGACTCTACTGTGTACGCTGAATCTGTAAAGAGCAAATGCTCTAACAGATTCATGTGTGTCCGCCCGAATGTGATATATTCTGATATTTATAACAATACCAAATTAAAAATCAAAGTTGTTATCATACATAAAACAATACCACAGAAAGTAGGAAGAGCAAATGCAAGTAAAGCCCATTTAAAACTTCCACTTTCTTTTTTTATGCTCATTAAAGTAGTACCACAAGGAAAATGTAATAATGTGAATATCATTACATTGATACCTGTAAGTAGTGTCCATCCATTCTGTTTTAAAATTTCTCCAATTGCAAAAGTATCATCAACATTAACAAGACTTCCAGAAGAAAGATAAGACATTAATATGATAGGTAGAACAATTTCATTTGCAGGTATGCCTAAAATAAATGCAGTAAGAATGTATCCATCAAGTCCCATTAACTTAGCAAAAGGGTCAAGAAAATTTGCAATATAGAATAAAATTGAACAACCACTAATATGTATATTTGCAAACAACCAAATTACAATTCCTATTGGAGCAGCAATACTAACTGCTCTAGCTAAAACAAATAATGTTCTGTCTAATAATGATCTTACAATAATATTACCTATTTGAGGCTTTCTGTAAGGAGGTAGTTCTAAAATAAATGAAGAAGGTACACCTTTTAATATAGTTTTAGACAGTATTTTTGAAATAAACAAAGTTAAAAAAATTCCTAATAATACAACTAAAAGAACGCAAATAGTAGATATAATAGATGAAGCACTTCCAGTAAAATAGCTACCTATGAAAATAGCAGAAATTGTTATAAGAAGAGGAAATCTACCATTACATGGAACAAAAGCATTTGTTAGCATACTAATAATTCTTTCTCGTGGAGAATCTATAATTCTACACCCAACAACACCAGCAGCATTACAGCCAAATCCCATACACATAGTTAATGCTTGCTTTCCACTTGTACCAGCTTTTTTGAAATAGTTATCTAAATTAAAAGCAATTCTAGGTAAATATCCTAAATCTTCTAACAAAGTAAATAACGGAAAAAATATAGCCATAGGTGGTAGCATAACAGAAACCACCCATGCTACAGTTTTATACATACCGTTGATAAGTAATTCAGTTATAAAAGTAGGAATATTTAGTATATCAAATAATACTAAAAGTTTATCTTGTATAAAGTTAAAAAAAGTTGATAACAACATAGAAGGATAATTAGCACCAACTATAGTAAGCCAAAAAAGAACAGCAAGAAATGCTATCATAATGGGAATGCCAAAGATTTTCGATGTCAATATTTTATCTACTTTTCTAGTTCTTCTATTATAATTATAATCTCCAAAAGTACAAACATCTAATAACACTTTTTCAGATTTTTTCATAATACTAGAAACAATAGAATCTTTAATGTCAGAAAAATCTAAGTCATTCTTTTTTAAATTTTTTCTAATAGTGTCTAACTTATCTATAATACTCTGTGAATGCAAAGAAATATTAAGAAAATTTTCTATAGAATTTATCATCTTGTCATCATTATCTAATAGTTTTAAACAAATCCATCTATT
>CAJKDR010000024.1 GCA_905198755.1 uncultured Clostridiaceae bacterium | reverse complement strand
AGAAATATAATATTTATTTAAAAATTAGGAGGAATAAAATGAAAGCAACAGGAGTTGTAAGAAGAATAGATGATTTAGGTAGAATAGTAATACCAAAAGAAATAAGAAAGGTATTAAGAATAAAAGAAGGAGATCCAATAGAAATATTCACAGGTAGAGAAGGAGAAGTAATATTAAAAAAATACTCACCAATAGGAGAACTTTCGGAATTTGCAACAGACTATGCAGAAACACTGGCAAAAACAACAGGGCATATAGCTTGTATAACAGATAAAGATAGTGTAATAGCAGTATCAGGTGGAGCAAGAAAAGAATATTTAGAACAAAGTATATCAAAAGAATTAGAACAATTAATGGATGACAAAGAAATATATACAAGTAATCAAAACAATGACATATCATTACCAATAACAAAAAACGATAATCAGGAAAGAAAATTTAATTCACAAGTAATATACCCAATAATATCACAAGGAGACGTAATAGGAAGTGTAATACTATTATCAAAAGAACAAAATAAAAAAATGAATGAAACAGAAGTAAAAGTAGCACAATCAGCAGCAGGATTCTTAAGTAGTCAAATGGAAATATAGAAAGCGGGATTTCTCCCGCTCTTTTTTGTTATTAAAAATAATGTCGAAAACTTCTTATTTTTCGCTAAAACTTCTACAATTTCGCTATTGGAAAATATTACCAAAAGAGTTATAATCTTTTTATTAAATTACAAAGGAGGAGTTTGAGGTTGGATGTAAATTATGAAAAAAAGGACAAGCTATTATTAATTAATTTTACAGAAGAAATTGACCATCATACTACAGAAAAAATAAGGAGGAGAGCTGATTATGAAATTGAGAGATATGTTCCTAGAAAAGTTATATTTGATTTTAATAAAGTTTCTTTTATGGACAGTGCAGGAATAGGATTATTGATAGGAAGGTATAAAAATGCTAGAGCAATTGGTGCAAAGGTAGAACTAAAAAATGTAAATAAATCAATTTACAAAATATTAAAAATGAGTGGAATCACTAGATTAATTCCAATAAAAGAGGAGGAATGCGTGTAATGTTAAGCAAATATGAAAATGAAATGAATCTTGAATTTATAAGTAAATCAAGTAATGAAGCATTTGCAAGAATAACAGTAGCAGCATTTGCATCACAATTAGATCCAACAATAGAAGAAATAGCAGACATAAAAACAGCAGTATCAGAAGCAGTAACAAATTCGATAATACATGGATATGAAGATTCAGAAGGAATTATAAAAATACACTGTGAAATACAAGATGATTACATAATAATAGAAATATCAGATACAGGAAAAGGAATAGAAGATATAGGAACAGCAAAACAGCCGTTATATACATCTAAACCAAACCTAGAAAGATCAGGAATGGGCTTTACAATAATGGAAAGTTTTATGGACGAGTTAAATGTTGAATCAGTATTAAACTTAGGCACAAAAGTTACAATGAAAAAAGTAATAAAAAAAGCTAAAAATACCGTAGAAAGTGAGAGCAATATATGTACTACAGCCTAATATAGAAAGAGGTTGTATATATGTATGATAATAATATAAAAAATATAAAACTAGCTCAGGAAGGAAAAGAAGAAGCTTTAGAAGAGTTAG
This sequence comes from uncultured Clostridiaceae bacterium, assembly GCA_905198755.1. GTDB lineage: Bacteria > Bacillota > Clostridia > TANB77 > CAG-508 > HGM13634. The sequence continues at coordinate 10,012 of CAJKDR010000024.1, read as the reverse complement.
TAAAAGATAATTCAGGATTGGTTTGGAATATAGTAAGAAGATTTATAGGAAGAGGTGTAGAAGCAGATGACCTATATCAAATAGGAACGATAGGTCTAATAAAGGCAATTAAACGATTTGATATAAATTTAGAAGTACAACTATCTACATATGCTGTTCCATATATATTAGGAGAAATAAAGCGATTTATAAGAGATGATGGAATAATAAAAGTGAGTAGACAAACAAAAGAATTATCAATAAAAATAAAACAATTACAAAGGGATTACTTAAATAAAAAAGGAGAGGAAATATCAGTAAATGAGCTATCAAAATTATTAGAAGTATCAAAAGAAGAAATAGCTGCTGCAATAGAGTCTACTAATACGGTAGATTCTATTTATTCGGCAGAAAATAGTAATGAAGATAAGAGAACATTGGTAGAAAAAATATCAAATGATAAAGATGAATATTCTGAACTCTTAAATAATATAACATTAAAAGAGGCAATAGATAGACTAGATGAAAGAGAAAAAGAAATAATTCTATTAAGATTTTATAAAGAACAAACACAAAGTCAAGTAGGAAAAATACTAGGAATAACACAAGTACAAGTATCTAGAATAGAAAAGAAAGTACTTGCAAAAATGAAAGATAAATTGGAGGCTGTATGAGAAAAGTGTTAATATGGACTTTAGGCTTAGTTGTATTAATATTTATATTACCAGCTATATTAACAAATAAAAAAATACTGTCAACCAGCAGTAAAGAAAATAATGAAATCACAGATGTAGAAATAGAAAAGTATGATTATAGCCAACATTCAAAAATAAAATTATTACATAAAAAGACAGAAGAAGTGGAAGAATTAGATTTAGATGAATATATTGCTAATGTGGTATCAGCAGAAATGCCAGTAAAATATAATATTGAGGCGTTAAAAGCTCAGGCAATAGTTGCAAGGACATATACAATGTATAAAATAACAAAATCAAAGAAACATAAAGAAGCGGATATATGTGATGATAGTACTTGCTGTCAAGCTTGGATATCTAAAAGTGATAGATTAAAAAAATGGAAAAGTGATGAAGCACAAGAAAACTGGAATAAAATAGTAAAAGCTGTGAATGATACAAAAGGAAAGATTGTTACATATAATGGAAAACCGATTAATGCATTTTTTCATTCAAACAGTGGAGGAAAAACAGAAACACCATATTACGTATGGGGCGGAGAAGGATATCCATATCTGCAAGTTGTAGAAACAGCAGGAGAAGAGAATTATTCGCAGTATAAGTCAGAAGCGGAATTTACAAAAGAAGAATTTGAAAAAAAGATAAAAGAAAAGCACAACGAATTTGAAATTAATTATGAACAAGAAGATTGTATAAAGATAGAAGAAAGAGACAAAAGCGATAGAGTAGTAACAGTAAAATTAGGAAATTTAAAATTATCAGGAGTAGAAGTAAGAACAGCATTAGGGTTAAAATCTGCAAACTTCAATATAGAAATAGAAAAAGAAAAAATAAAATTCACAGTATATGGATATGGACATGGAGTTGGAATGAGCCAAACAGGGGCAGATGCATTGGCAAAACAAGGAAAAAATTATGAAGAAATAATAAAACACTTCTACTCAGGAGTAGAGATAACAGAGATGTGAAAACTTTTGTATAAATTTTCATAAAAAGGAAATACTTTTAAATATAAAACACATAAGGAGGCTTTTTATGAGAAGAGAGCAAAGAAATAAAAAGAAAAATAGTACAAATACATTGATTTATATTTCAGGAGGAGTTTTAGCTGCTGCTATAATAGCTTTTATAATAACTTTTGTTGTATATTCAAACAGATTAAATTCTAATTCATCAGGGATACTTGATACACAGTTTTTATCAGATATGGGAAGTAATAATGTTTTAAACGAAAATACTACATCAGCAAGTTCAAGTATTGGAAAAACTGTGGAAGAGTCTGAAAATGAATTAAATAATACAAGTGTAGTAGAAAAATCTACATCATCAACAGAAAATAATGTATCAAATGAAAAAACAGAAAAAAATAATGAAGCGGTAACAGAGAATAAAAGTAAATCAAAGAAAAGTACAAAAGAAGAAAAAGATCCAAGTTTTGTAAGTCCAATAGAAAGTTCTGATATATTAAGAGAATATGCAAAAGAAAATCTAGTATACTCAGAAACATTAAAAGAATGGATAACACATTTAGGAATTGATATAAAAGCAGAAAAAGCTACGGTAGTAAAAGCAGCTGCAGATGGAACTGTAAAAGCTATTAAAAATGACCCTAGATATGGATTAACAATAATAATAGAACACTCAAATGGATATAAAACATTATATGCAAATTTATTGACAACTGAATTCGTATCGGAAGGAGAAAAAGTGAAAGCTGGACAAACAATAGGAACAGTTGGAGATACAGCTGTATATGAAGTAGTAGATGAGCCACATTTACACTTTGAATTAATAAAAAATAATGAAAATATAAATCCAAACGAATTAATAAAATTCTAATATAAATCCTAGAATTACAAAATTTGTATTTTGACATAAGATATGATATAATATTAATATAAATATTTGAAGAGCGAGAAGCAGCTTGTCAAGGAGGAATTAAATATGCGCTCAAAAAATGCAATTTCCAGAGGATTTATTTTACCCAATGGAGATGTTGCAAGACATGGCACTCAGCATGACGATATTGCAATGAATTATATATGCGATAATAAAATGCTTGAGGACTATGACAAATCTAGATTGGATCCATGTGATTATTTAGTTCTAAAATTATATGCTATAAAAGTAGGATGCAATATGGGAACTAATCCGAAGGTAATAACCTATGTAGAAGAGTGTATGAATAATGCGCAATGGACATACATAGAGTATTATCAGAGAAATGGATACAAACTAGATCCAGTAAAAGAAACTGCTGGCTGATAAAGTCAGCAGTTTCTTTTCTTGACAAATACAAACTTTTGTTTTATAATAACTACGTTATACGGGGGTAAAAAATGAACGATAAAATAATAATAAAAGGAGCAAAAGAACATAACTTAAAAAATATAAGTTTAGAGATTCCTAGAGATAAATTAGTTGTTATAACAGGACTTTCAGGTTCTGGAAAGTCTTCTTTAGCCTTTGATACATTATATGCAGAAGGACAAAGAAGATATGTAGAAAGCTTGTCAGCATATGCAAGACAATTCTTAGGATTAATGGAAAAACCAGATGTTGAACTAATAGAAGGATTATCACCAGCAATTTCAATAGATCAAAAAACAACATCAAAGAATCCACGTTCTACAGTTGGAACTGTTACAGAAATATATGATTACATACGTTTGTTGTATGCTAGAATAGGTGTGCCTTATTGTCCAAAATGTGGTAAAAAAATAGAAAAGCAAACAATAGATCAAATTGTTGATAATGTTATGAAATTAGAAGAAGGAACCAAAATTCAGGTATTATCACCAATAATTAGAGGAAGAAAAGGTGAATTTACAAAACTATTGCAAGGATTTCAAAAAGAAGGATTTGTACGTGCTAGAATAGATGGAGAAACAGTAGAACTTTCAGATGATTTACAAATAGATAGAAAGAAAAAACATAATGTAGAAATTATTGTGGATAGGCTAGTAATAAAAGAAGAAATAAAAAGTAGACTTACAGAATCAATAGAAATAGCATTAAAACATGCAAATAATACAGTAATGATTAATATATCAAAGAAAAGTGTAGGAGCGGACAACTCTGTTCAACAGGAAAATGAGGATATGTTATATAGTTGCAATTATGCCTGTCCAGATTGCGGAATAAGTTTTGAAGAGCTAACACCAAGAATGTTTTCATTTAATAATCCTTTTGGAGCATGTCCATCATGTGCAGGTATAGGATATCTAATGAAAATGGATGAAGACTTAATAATACCAGACAAAAATAAAACTCTATATGATGGAGTAAAAGCTTTTGGAGCAAGCACAATGAAAAAATCAGAAACAATGGCTAAGATGTATTTTGAAAGTATTGCAAAACACTATAATGTAGATATTAAAGTACCAATAAAAAAATTACCAAGGTGGTTCTTAGATAAAATATTGTATGGTACAGGAGATGAAGAAATAGATTTTGAATATACATCAACAGCAGGAACAAGAAAATTTACTGCACCATTTGAAGGGGTAATACCAACACTAGAAAGAAGACATTCAGAAACTAAATCTCAAGGAATGAGAGATTTTTATGAATACTATATGAGCGAAAGCGACTGCCCTACATGTAAAGGTGCAAGGTTAAAAGAAGAAAGCTTATCAGTAAGAGTTGGAGATAAAAATATAAAAGAATTAACAGATATGCCTGTTAATGAAATAAAAGAGTATATAAATAATCTAGAACTTATAGAAAAAGAAAAAATGATTTCAAACCAAATAATGAAAGAATTAAATAAAAGACTACAATTCTTAATGGATGTAGGATTAGAGTATTTAACATTATCAAGATCAGCAGGTACATTATCAGGTGGAGAAGCACAACGTATACGTCTTGCAACACAAATTGGATCAGCGTTAACAGGGGTATTGTATATCTTAGATGAACCAAGCATAGGATTACATCAAAGAGATAACGATAAATTGATTGCTACATTAAAAAAATTAAGAGATTTAGGAAACACAGTGCTAGTTGTAGAGCATGATGAAGATACAATGCTTGCAGCAGATCAAATAATAGATATAGGACCAGGACCAGGTATTCATGGTGGTAGAGTAATGGCACAAGGAACAGCAGAAGAAGTAATGCAAGTACCAGACTCTATTACAGGGCAATATCTATCAAGAAGAAAAAAAATTAAAGTACCAGAAAAGAGAAGAAAACCAAGAAGAGAATCAATAGAAATAATTGGAGCAAAAGAACATAACTTGAAAAATATTAATGTTAAGTTTCCATTAGGTGTATTTACATGTGTAACAGGAGTATCAGGCTCAGGAAAGAGTACATTGGTTAATGATGTACTTTATAAAACAATTGCAAGAGATTTAAATGGCGCAAAAGATAAACCAGGAAAATGCAAAGAGGTAAAGGGATTAGAGAATATAGATAAAATTATAAATATAGATCAATCACCAATAGGAAGAACACCAAGATCAAATCCAGCAACATACACAGGAGTATTTGATTATATAAGAGATATATTTGCGGGAACAAATGAAGCTAAATTAAGAGGATATGAAAAAGGAAGATTTAGTTTTAATGTAAAAGGCGGAAGATGTGAAGCGTGCCAAGGAGATGGAATAATAAAAATAGGTATGCACTTTTTACCAGATATATATGTACCTTGTGAAGTTTGCCATGGAAAACGTTATAATAGTGAAACATTAAGCGTAAAATATAAAGGAAAAACAATATCTGATGTATTAGATATGACAGTGGAAGAATCTTTAGAGTTCTTCAAAAATATACCAAAGATAAAACAAAAAATACAGACATTATATGATGTTGGTCTAGGATATATAAAATTGGGACAACCATCAACAACACTATCTGGAGGAGAAGCTCAAAGAGTTAAACTAGCAACAGAATTGTCTAAAAAACCAACAGGCAAAACACTATATATATTAGATGAACCAACAACAGGACTTCATATAGCAGATGTTCATAAACTAGTAAATATATTACAAAGACTGGTTGATACAGGAAATACAATAATAGTTATAGAACATAATCTAGATTTAATTAAAACAGCAGATTATATAATAGACTTAGGACCAGAAGGTGGGGATAATGGTGGAACAATAGTACAAGTTGGAACACCAGAACAAATAATAAAAAATGAAAAATCATATACAGGACAATTCTTGAAAAAGTTTTTAGAAAAAGAAGGAATGTAAACAATGTTTAGTATGTCAAGAGAAGCAGAAAATATTTTTGAACAAAAAAGAAAGAATGATGCAATACAATGGAAAGAAATATCTTTTATTAGTAATAGTGTTTTGCAAAGATTAAATATAATTAGAAAAAAAGATGGTTTTTTATCAGAAAAAGATAAAGAAAAATTAGATACAGTATTATTATTCAATACAAAAGGAGCAAAAATAAACCATTTAAGAGTAGAAGCGACAGATGGACATGTTAGCAAAGAAGAATCTACATTTCTAAGAGATAATTTGATAAATGGTACAATAATTCCATTAGAAAAAATAAAAGATAAAAATAATATAACTTTTTTTAATAAAGCTAAAAAGATAAATTTATGTGGGTATTCATCATTATATGAATACTTTGCAAGAGGAAAAAATATTGGAACATGTGGATACACAAGTGAATTAGTTGGAATATTGTATGATGATATATTTAAAGATGTAGAATTGCATAAGGGAATATTGCCAATAATAACAGGTACAAAAGGAGCTGCTAATGGAAATCATGCTTGGATAGAAGTAACGTACAATGAAAAAAGATATATAATAGATACAAGTTTATTAACAGCAATACCATTAGAATTAAAAGGAAAAATAGGATATGAAGATAAAAAAAGTATAAAATTAGATGAAGAAATGAAATCATTAAAAACAAAATCAATATCATTAACTAGTTCAGAAGAAGATATGTTGGAAGCATCAGAAAATAAAGGAAAATCAACAGAGGGAAAATATTCATATTCTAATTTTTTAGAATACCAAAAAGAAATAGATAAAGAAGAAATAGAAATTTAAGAAAATGTAGGGAGACCTACATTTTTCTTAGTTATTATTGTTTTGAACTTCGTTTTGTTCGTTGTTATTACCCTTATTTTGTTTGTTATCTTTATTTTTTTTACTCTTTGCCATTGATAAGCACCTCCATTAAAATGATATAATACTAGTATTTTCAAAAAAATAAAAAATATACAAAATAAATTATTGCAAAGTTAAATAATTAATGTTAAAATGGTTATAATTTATTAAAAGGGAGTAGCTTTATAAACTACTAATCAACAATCGCGATGTTAAATCTGGTTAGTAACCTTTATGGTAAGCAAGACTTTTAAGAAATGGATAGTAGATTATATCATTTCTTAAAAGTTTTTTTTGTTAGGAAATGATATATGTAGGGGCGGACAACCCTGTCCGCCTAAGCTAATTATGAAGGGAGAAAAGGTATGGAGAATTGGTATCAAAAAAATATTAATGATGTAAAAAAAGAATTAGCAACAGACATTGAAAAAGGTTTATCATCTAAGCAAGTAGAAGAAAAACAACAAAATGTAGGATTTAATGAATTGAAGGCTAGAAAAAAGAAAAGTTTAATTGTAAAATTTTTAGAACAATTTAAAGATTTTATGATAATAGTTTTAATTATAGCTGCCATTGTTTCTGGCATTGTAGGAATATTAGAAGGAGAAGGTATTACTGATACAATTATCATTTTAATAGTTGTAATTGTAAATGCAATAATAGGAGTTGCACAAGAAAATAAAGCAGAAAAATCATTAGAAGCATTACAAAAATTAAGTGCACATGCTTCAAAGGTAATCAGAAATGGAAAAATGATTGTAATACCATCTAGAGAATTGGTACCAGGAGATGTAGTTGTTTTAGAAACAGGAGACTATGTACCAGCAGATTTAAGAATAATAGAAGCTGTTAATTTAAAATCTCAAGAATCTGCTTTAACAGGAGAATCTGTACCAGTAGAGAAAATAACAGAAGAAATAAATGAAGAAGCAGGCATAGGTGATAGGACAAATATGCTATTTTCATCAAGTTTGATTACTTATGGAAGAGGAAAAGGTATTGTAGTTGAAACTGGAATGGAAACTGAAGTTGGAAAAATAGCTGAAATAATAAATTCTAGTGAAGAAGGGACAACACCACTACAAGAAAAATTAAATAAATTAGGAAAAATATTAGGAATAGCAGCATTAGCGATTTGTGTTGTGATATTCATAATAGGTTTATTATATGGAAAAGAACCCATTCACATGTTCATGACAGCAGTTAGCTTAGCAGTTGCAGCAATACCAGAAGGATTAGCAGCAGTATCTACAATTGTTTTAGCAATAGGTGTACAAAGAATGGTTAAGAAAAATGCAATTGTAAAAAGATTGCCAGCAGTTGAAACTTTAGGAAGTGCATCTGTTATATGTTCAGATAAAACGGGAACATTAACTCAAAATAAAATGACTGTTCAAAAAATATATGTGGATAACAAACTAATGGATATGGAAAATATTAAATTTGTTGAATCAAAATCAGATTTGGAAAGTTTAATATATAATGCAATGTTATGCAATGATACAAAAGTAGGAGCTAATAATGAATTAGCAGGAGATCCTACAGAAACAGCATTAGTTGATATGGGAATGAATTTAGATATTGATATAGATAAAATATTTAGTATTGATAGATTAAATGAAATTCCATTTGATTCATCTAGAAAATTAATGACTACAGTTCATAAAATTGATAATGAATATATAGTATATACTAAAGGTGGAGTAGATGAATTACTTAAAAACTGTACTTCATATATAATAAATGGAAAAATAGAAAAAGATTTAGAAGAATTCAAAAAGAGTATATATGAAAATAACGAGAGTATGGCTAAAAATGCTTTAAGAGTATTAGCATTTGGATATAAGAAGATAAAGAAATTACCAGAATCAAAAGAAGAAATAGAAAAACTAGAATCCGATTTGATTTTTGTTGGTATGGTTGGAATGATAGATCCACCAAGAGAAGAAGCAAAAAAAGCAGTAGAAAAATGTAAATCTGCAGGAATAAAAACAGTTATGATAACAGGTGATCATAAAATAACAGCTACAGCAATAGCAAAACAATTAGGAATACTAGAAAATGAAGATGAAGCAATTACTGGTAGTGAATTAGAAAACATGTCAGATGAAGAATTAACAAAAAATATAAGAAATTATTCTGTATATGCTAGAGTATCACCTGAACATAAAGTTAGAATTGTACGAGCATGGCAAGCAAATGGAGAAATAGTTGCAATGACAGGTGATGGAGTAAATGATGCTCCAGCATTAAAAAATGCGGATATAGGATGTGCAATGGGAGTTGTTGGAACAGATGTTGCAAAAGAAGCAGCAGATGTAATATTAACAGATGACAATTTTGCAACAGTTGTATCAGCAGTTGAAGAAGGAAGAAGAATTTATGATAATATTCTAAAAGCAATACAGTTCTTATTATCAAGTAATGTAGGAGAAATCATAGTATTATTTGTGGCAATTTTAATAACCCCACTTTTAGCTAAATGGTTTAATATTACTAACATAAGTGCTTTAGAACCATTATTACCAATTCATATATTATGGATAAATTTAGTAACAGATTCATTACCAGCTTTAGCATTAGCAGTAGATCCAGCAGCAGAAAATATTATGCAAAGAAAACCTAATAAAAAGGATAAAGGAATATTTACCAAAGGAATGACATGGAGAGTAATATATCAAGGAATAATGATAGGTTTTATAACATTGATTGCATTCATAGTTGGATTGGCAACACCAGGTGTTACAGATGAAGCAGCCAAGATAAAGATAGCTCAAACAATGGCATTTTGTGTTTTAGCATTATCAGAATTAGTTCATGTATTTAATATTAGAAATAATAAAAATTCAGTATTCAAAACAGGTATATTGAATAATAGTAAACTAATATTAGCAATTTTAGTATCAGCATCATTTATGTTTGTAATATTGTTAATACCTGGATTAAGAGAAATATTCAGTATAGCACAATTACCAAAAGAAAATATTGTTGAAACAGTATTGTTGGTACTTTCACCAATTTTAGTAGTAGAGATATTTAAATTATTGAAAATAAATACAACAAAAGATGAATAATTAATAGTAATAACCGTAGAATTTAATTCTACGGTTATTACTATTATATTTTATAAATAAAAAACCTTGTTCAACCTACCATGTCCAATTCGGAGGTAAGAACAAGGAAAAATATGGAACACAAATGGAATTAATATGAAAGAGAAGTTACTACATGTTAACCATATTT
>CAJKDR010000023.1 GCA_905198755.1 uncultured Clostridiaceae bacterium | reverse complement strand
AGCCGTTTTATTCTTTATAATGGTAGGATTTAACGGACGAAAAAAAGAAGTTGTTGTACTCGACGATGATGAAAATGTTGATGAAAACTAAATTTCTTCTCCCTCATAAGAGGGAGTTTTTTATATTATAGGAAAGTATAAAAAAATTATTCTATTCCGCTTTTTTATTTATCATTTTTTCCAAAATTTGAATTGCATTTGTTGCAGCACCCTTTCTAATATTATCTGCCACAACCCAAAAATTTAAACCGTATTTAACACTATAATCTCTACGAATTCTACCAATAAATACATCATCAAATCCAGAACAATTACATGCAAGAGGATATAAGTTGTTTTTTACATCATCTATGACCTTTAATCCTTGAGTGGTATCTAATTTTTTTATCAAATCTTTAATATCAAAATCACATTCTAATTCAACATTGATGCTTTCGCTATGACAATTGAATACAGGAACTCTAACACAAGTAGCTGTAACAGATAAATCAGGTCTATGTAATATTTTTCGTGTTTCATTAATCATTTTTTCTTCTTCTTTTGTATATCCATTCTCCAAAAAATCATCAATATGTGGCAAGCAATTATTAAAAATTTGATGAGGAAATTTTTTATTTGGAAGACCTTTTAATCCATTTTCCAAATCTCTTATGCCATTAATTCCAGCACCAGAAACAGCTTGATAAGTTGAATATACAATTCTTTTTATTTTATAATTATTGTCTAAAACTTTTAAAGGAATAACAGCTTGAATTGTTGAACAATTTGGATTAGCAATAATTCCCGGATTCTTATTGATATCTTCAGGATTTACTTCAGGAACTACTAAAGGAACATTATCGTCCATTCTAAAAGCGCTACTGTTATCAATAACAATACAACCATTTTCTGAAGCAATAGGGGAATTCAACTTAGAAGTATATCCACCAGCTGAAAAAATAGCGAAATCAAAATGCTCATCAACAAAAGAATTAATTGTTAATTCTCTTACAACATAATCTTTTCCTTTAAAATTAATTACTTTGCCAGCGGATTTTTTAGAACTAAATAAAACATATTCATAAATAGGTAAATCTTTAGTAGACAATATTTCTAAAACTTTTCTACCAACTAAACCGGTAGCTCCAACAATTGCTAACTTATACATAAAAACACCTCAAGATATTATATTAAATAAATATATCTAGTGTTATTAAAAATAAAAAATTATTTTATTGACTTGAATGAATATTAGATATATACTTTAAAAGAAAAAAATGGAAAGGAAGAAACAAATGAAAAAATATTATTTACATGAATGCATACGACATGGTGATAGCATGAAGAAAGATAATAAGGGGATTACTCTAATAGCGCTGATTATTACAATAATCATATTGCTAATATTAGCAATAGTTTCAATAAAAATAGTAACAAGTGAAAAATTGATAAAAAATGCAAATGCAGCTGTATCAAATTACACTGTAGCTAAAGAAGAAGAAACATTAAATATTGCATATTCGGATTATAAAATAGGAGCAATCAAGGAAAAAACATATAAATTCCAAGAGGCATTAGATAACAACAATGCAGAAGCAACTGTAGAAGAAGAAACAGATAATTATTGGAAAATTAAATTTAAAGAAACTAATAATACATATATTTTATATAAAAAAGATGGAAAAATAGAAAAAACAGCTAACAAAAATGTACCAAAGAACTTGAAAGTTGGAGATTATGTGGATTACCCATCATTAAGCAAGAAGGGAAGACAGTCTTGGGTTGAAAGAACTGAGTCAGGAATCTCATATGGTTCAAAAACTTCAAAACAAGGTTATGATCTTGATATAACAACTAAAAGTGGTGGCTGGAGAGTAATGAAGATAGATGAAAGTACAGGAAAAATTACCTTAGTTAGTGCTACAGCATCAACACCTAATAATTCATCTGATGGTGAATTGGTATTAAAGAGCGAGCAAGTATATAATAATGGGGTTTTATTGTTAAATAGAATTTGTGATGAATTATATAGTATAGATGGTTATGGAAAAGCAAGAAGTATGAATTTAGAAGATTTAAATCAATTATTAGGAACAGTATCATCACCTATAGCAACTACAACCTTAAATGTGAGGTTTTCAGCTGAGAATGCTGAAAGAGACAATAGTTATTATCCAGCTAGATTGCAAGAAGAACAAGGAATTGCAATTGATAGTGATGATGTATCAAAAACAGGATTAACTAAAAGTGAAGGTGGAAAAGAAGTATATAAAAATAGTGAGGCAATTTATGATAAAACAAATACTAATACTATAGGTACTGATCAAAATGTAACATATAAAAATTATAATAAAACTTTAAAACTAGCTTATACAGAAACTTGGAGGGACGAGACTAACGCAAGAATAAATAAGTTGACGGATACTACTATTAAAGAATTAGTACTAGGAAAAGATGAAACAAGAACTTGGTGGCTAGCTACAAGGTCATTAGGTATGGGAACATGGTGGAATAATAAAGTTGCATATTATGGCATGTTTGAAGTTGTAAATGGAAAGAGTTTATCACAGGAATCAAATTTTGCTTCATTATCACAAGTAGATGCAAATTGGGTTAGTACATGTGATAAGAATTATGAAAGCGGTGTGGGACAAATAGCAGGATGGTTTAGACCTGTTATAGAACTAGATGATAATGTAAGTATAGATACATCCGAATCTGATACAGATGGAGATGGAACAGTACAAGATGGAAGCTTTGAACAACCTTGGGCAATTGTTAAATAATAAAACATAGATAGAAACAGTTATGTAAAAACTAACTGTTTTTATTTATTATAATTTTAAAAAGCTAGTTTACTATAAAATGGTGTTCTAAAAGAAAATGAAACTTCATACAAATTAGTAATATGATAAAGGAGGAGATACGTAGTGGAAAATAGCCAAGAAAATTTATATGTGAAAATACTAAAAGGATTATTTATTTCTTTTTGTATTACTTTAATAGGGATATTAATTTTTTCAATAGTATTAACATATAGCAATATTTCAGAAACAACAGTACCAATTGTTATAATAGCAATATCTTTTGTTAGTATATTAATAGGAAGTACAATTTCAACAAGAAAGATAAGTAAAAATGGAATGGTTAATGGAGGAATTATTGGAGGGATATACATAATAATGATATATTTAATATCAAGTATAATATCCGGAAATTTTGAATTAAATATGTATTCAATAATAATGATAATTCTTGGAATACTAGCTGGATTAATAGGGGGAATATTAGGAATAAATTCATAAAAAAGATACAGGTGCTAGCCTGTATCTTTTTTGTTATATTATTTCTTTTTATCATCTTTCATTACTTCTTTTATTGCACCTAAACTACTTAAAGCAGATGTTGCTTCAAAAGGAATAAATACTTTATTTGCTTCACCATCAGCTACTTCTTTTAATGCTTCTAAAGATTTTAATTGAACAATTTTATCATCTGGTTTTGCAGTTTTTAGAGCTCCATAAACCATTTCAATTTCTTTGGCTTTGGCTTCAGCTACTTTCTTGATTGCTTCTGCTTCACCGGCAGCTTTTCTTATTTTTGATTCTTTATCAGCTTCGGCTTGTAATATAGCAGCTTCTTTTTGACCTTCAGCAATAGTTATAGCAGATTGTCTTTCACCTTCAGCTTGTAAAATTAAAGCTCTTTTATTTCTTTCTGCATTCATTTGTTTTTCCATTGCATCACGAATATCTGCAGGTGGTGTAATATCTTTAATTTCAACTCTATCTACTTTACAACCCCATTGGTCTGTAGCTTCATCTAATATTACTCTTAATTTATCATTAATAGCATCTCTTGAACTGAAAGTCTGATCTAAATCCATTTTACCAACAATATCACGAATTGTTGTTATAGCTAGGTATTCGATACCTTTCTTTAATGATTGAATTTCATAAACAGCTTTTGCAGGATCTGTTATCTTATAGAACACAACAGTGTCTATTGTAATTGTAACATTATCTTGAGTAATAACTCCTTGAGGTGGAACGTCCATTGTTTGTTGTTTTAAACTAACAACTGAACGAACTTGGTCAATGAAAGGAATTATAATTGTAAGACCAGCATCAGCAACTTTATAAAATTTTCCTAATCTTTCTATGATGTATACTTCAGATTGTTTTACAATTTTAATTGTTTTGAATGCGATAATTGCAATAATTATCAATAAAATTATTAAAAATACCATTTTAATCCTCCTAAAAAATATATAAATTTAAGCATTTTACTTAAATACTAAAAACAAATTAATATCTAACAATGGCTTTTACACCATCTATGTCTAGTACTTCAACTTCTAGTCCTTTTTCTATTTTTACATCTTCAGAACTCTTTGCAGACCAGACTTCAGAACCTATTTTTACTTGTCCTTCACCAGTTATTGGGTTTATTGTTTGAGTAACAATTCCTTTTTTACCGATAATAGAAAAAGCATTTGTTTTTACTTTCTCTTTTGGAGAAAATTTATTTACAAACGGTCTGGTAAAAAATAATAAAACTGTTGAAGACAAGATAAATACCACAGTTTGTATAATTAGGTTATCTGTAAAGAAACTAGTAATCATTGCAAAAAGTGCACCGATTCCAAACCAAAAAACTAGAAATCCTACAGTAGCTATCTCAATTACAAGACAAATTCCTGCAACTATTAACCAAAATTGCCACATAAAAGTACCTCCAATCGTACTTGAATAACAATATAATTATACCATAATAAACCAGAAAAATAAATGATTTTGCAACAAATTGTAAAAATAAATATTTTTTATTAATATAATATTCACGAAAAAATCTTTTTATGGTATATTATATGTGTTAAAATACATAGTAAAAATAAGGAGTATATAATGAGAAGAGATAAAAGAGCACAAAAGAGTCATATGTTTAGAAATATTATAAAGACAATAGTATTTCTTTTCTTAATAGGAATTATATTTTATTTAGCACCAAATTATGTGAAAACAGATGAAGTAAAAGGAAAAGTTAACTTGATAATAAATAATAATAATGTAACAAGTAAACTAAAAAAAGATATGTATGTGAATGATAAAAAGGTAATATATTTATCAATAACAGATGTTAAGAATTATTTGGATAAATATGTATATTATGATACACAAAATAAACAAGTTATAACAACCTATGGAGAGAAAATAGCAATACTAGCTACAGAACAGAATGTTATAAATATAAATAACTCTACATTAAATACATTATCAGGAATAGAAGTTAAAGACAATGAACTATATTTGCCAATATCACAGATGTCAAATGTATATAATATGGAAATGACATATATTACAGATAAAAATACATTAGTAATGGATTCATTGGATAAAGAACTAATAAAAGCAGATATATCACAAAAAGTTGCTGTTAAATATAAAGATACTATATTTTCAAAAACAGTTGATAAAGTAAATAAAGGAAGTAAAGTAATAGTTGTAGAAGAAAAAAATGGATGGTCTAAGATAAGAACTAATGCTGGTAAAATAGGTTATGTAAAAACATCAAAATTACAAAATAAATATTATGTTAGACAAAATTTAAATGATGTCAAAAAACAAAGTACAGCAAAAATAAATATGGTATGGGATTATTTTTCTGAATATGGAAAGGCAGCAAATAGAAGTGGTACAACAATAGACGGCGTTAATGTAGTATCACCATCATTCTTTACAGTTGTGAAAAATGGCAATGGAAAAATAAATGAAAATGTAGGAAATAACGGACTTAATTATATAAATTGGGCAAAACAAAACAATTATAAAGTCTGGGCGATGGTATCAAATAATGCAAATAAAGATACAACATCAACAATACTAAATTCTTATACATTAAGAACAAATATGATAAATACTATAGTATCATTAGCAAACAAATACAATTTAGATGGAATAAATATAGATTTTGAAAACATGAATGAGTCAGATAAATCAATGTTCTCAAGATTTATAATAGAATTAGAACCTAAATTAAAAGAGGCAGGAAAGACATTATCGGTAGATGTGACAGCACCAGATGGTGGAGGCGATTGGTCAGAGTGTTATGAAAGAGATGTTATTGGAAACGTAGCAGACTATATAGTATTTATGGCATATGATCAAAATGGGGCTTATTCATCAAAAGAAGGAACTACAGCAGGATACAACTGGGTAGAAACAAATTTAAATAAATTTATAAAAAGAGAAGAAATACCAAGTAACAAAATAGTATTAGGAATGCCATTTTATACAAGATTATGGAAAGAAGAAAATGGAAATATCACAAGTAAAACGGTTAACATGAAAAATATCGATACAGTTATACCAAGTGATATACAAAGAACATGGGATGACACACTAAAACAAAATTATGTTGAATACACACAAGATTCTGCAGTATATA
The DNA here is from genome assembly GCA_905198755.1 of uncultured Clostridiaceae bacterium. GTDB lineage: Bacteria > Bacillota > Clostridia > TANB77 > CAG-508 > HGM13634. The sequence goes on along the minus strand of CAJKDR010000023.1, from coordinate 5,265 downwards.
AGATGTGGATTGAAGATGAAATGTCAATAAAAGAAAAAGTAGGGCTAGTTAGAAAATATAATTTAGCAGGTGTGGCTAGCTGGGAGAAGGACAGAGAAAAAAATACGATTTGGGCAGTAATAAAAGCAGAACTAGAAAATCAAGCAAACTAGAGAAAATAACGAAATTATGAAAAAATAGTTGTAAAAAGAAAGAGAAACTGATATACTTTATTATATCAGTTTTTTGCATTACAAAGGAGGTTTAGTAATGAGTGACGAAAAACAAAAAGAAGAAGAAAAAATAGAATTTATTCCAGAAGACGAAAACAATGAGGAAAGTGGAATAAAAATTGCAGATGATGTAGTAGCAGTAATTGCTGGAAAGGCGGCATCAGAAGTTTCTGGTGTGTTTGGAATGGCAGGAGGATTTGCAGGAGGAATAACAGAAGTGTTTGGAAAGAAAAACTTTTCAAAAGGCATAAAAGTGGATGTAGAAGAAAAAAGCGTAAAAATAGATGTAAATATTATCGTAGAATACGGAACAAGAATACCAGATGTAGCATTTGAAATACAAAACAGAGTAAAAAAAGCGGTTGAAAGTATGACAGGACTAACAGTACCAGAAGTTAATGTTCATGTTCAAGGTGTTAACACAGAAATTCAAGAAAAAAAGAATGAAGAACCTGACCAAAAATCAGAAGAATAATTTATAAAAAACGGAGGAAAAAGAAATGAAATTTTTAGAAAGATTATCTTTAGCAATATTTTCAATAATAATATTAGTATTATCAGTAATAATAAGTTTAATGGCTTTTGGCTGGATAGAAGTATCAGCAATAGCATATGGATTAGCATGGTTATTATCAGTGCCTAGTGCAGTAAACACAGCATTAGTAATAGCAGTAATATTGATTCTATTATCAATTAAGTGTTTATTCTTCTCATCAAGAGAAAAAAATGATAAAACAGAAGGAATATTATTAGAGAATGAAAATGGAAAATTATTAATATCTGTTGATACAATAGAAAACTTAATAAAAGGAGTTGTATCAGGATTTTCAAATGTAAAATCAATGTCTTGCAAAGTAAATTTAGACAAGCAAATAAACAATGTAAGAGTAGACTTAAATTTGACTGTAGGAGCAGATACAGTAATAAAAGAATTATCAATGAATATTCAAAATAGAATAAAAGAAGTAGTAAAAAATACCACTGAATTAGATATAAAAGAAATTAATATAAAAATAAAAGACATAGATAATTCAAAAAATACTCAAAATAGCTAATTAGAATTAATTAGGAGGAATAATAAAATGGAAGAAATAAAGAAATTTATAAAAGACTATTGTGGAGCAATAATAGGTGGACTTATTGCAGTATTAATACTTTGCACAGGACTATACAAATTAGTAGTTGGAATTATATTAATTACAATAGGAATATTTGTTGGAAACTATGTTCAAAAAAATAAAGATGATGTAAAAGACAAACTAAAAAAATTCATAGATAAAATGTAAATAATAAATGAAGAAGGGAACAATAAAAATGAATAGATCTGCAGCAAGAGAGGAAACTTTTAAATTACTATATAGTTTAGAAGTACAAAAAAAAGAAGAAATACAAGAACAAGTAGAATTATATTTAGAAAGTCAAAATATAACAAATAAAGAAAGCAAAGAATATATAAGCTCTACAGTATTAGGTATAGAAAAAAATATAGATACAATAAAAGAAGATATAACTAAAAATTTGAAATCTGGCTGGACAATAGAAAGAATATCAAAAGTTGATTTAGCCTTATTAAAGCTTGCAATATATGAAATATTATTTACAGATACACCATATAAAGTTGCAATAAACGAAGTTGTGGAATTATCTAAAAAATATAGTGAAGATGGTTCTTCAAATTTTATAAATGGAGTATTGGCAAGTATTGTAAAAGAAAATGAGGAAAACTAATGAAACCAGAACCAATTACAGTAACGCAATTAAATAGTTATATAAAAAATAAAATGGCAAATGATGAATACTTAAATACAGTTTATATAAAAGGAGAAATCTCTAATTACAAACATCATTACACAGGCCATTTATATTTTACGTTAAAAGATGAAAATTCTTTAATAAAATGTATTATGTTTAAAACATATACTTCACATTTAGACTTTGAACCAAAAGATGGTATGAAAGTTTTGATACTAGGCACGGTGTCAGTATTTGAAAGAGATGGCGTTTATCAAATATATTGTAAAGCGATGCAAGAAGATGGCTTAGGAAGTTTATATACAGCATATGAACAATTAAAAGCAAAATTAGAAAATGAAGGATTATTTGATAAAGCAAATAAAAAAGCAATACCACTTATGCCTAAAACAATAGGAGTATTAACTTCTCAAACAGGTTCAGTAATAAGAGATATAATAAATGTAAGCACAAGAAGAAATAAGAATGTAAATATAAAATTATTACCAGTACCAGTACAAGGAGAAGGTGCAAGTATAAAAATTGCAGAAGCAATAGAATTAATGAATGCTAAAAAAATAGCAGATGTAATAATCTTAGCAAGAGGAGGAGGCTCATTAGAAGACCTGTGGCCATTTAATGAAGAAATTGTAGCAAGAGCAATATACAAATCTGAAATACCAATAATATCAGCAGTAGGGCATGAAACAGATTTTACAATAGCAGACTTTGTAGCAGATTTAAGGGCACCAACACCATCTGCAGCAGCAGAACTTGCGGTACCAGATGTGAGTAAATTACAAATAGATATAGAAAAATATCAAAATAGATTAAAATTAGCATTAAGCAAAAAGTTAGACTTAATGAAACTAAAATACGAAAAGTGCATAAACACAAGAGCATTTAAAAATCCATATGAGAAAATAGAAAATTATTATTTAACATTAGATAACTATATAAAAATGATAACAATAGGAGCAACAAACAATTACAAAGAAAATATACATAAGTTTGAAAATATAGTTTCTAAATTAGATTCACTAAGTCCACTAAAAACATTAGTTAGAGGATATTCGATAACACAAAAAAATGGAGAAGTAATAAAATCAGTAAAACAACTAAAAAAAGATGACGATATAGAAATCACATTCTCAGATGGAACAAAATATGCCCAAATAAAATAGGTGTAAGTGCGGACGACTTTACTGCGTACGCTGAATCTATAGAGAGCAAATGCTCTAACAGATTCATGTGTGTCCGCCCGTTACCAAAAAGGAATACTAAAATATAAAGGAGGCAAATATGGCAACAGATAAAAAATTTGAAGAAATGATGCAAGAATTAGAACAAATATCACAAGACTTAGAAAAAGGCGATTTATCATTAGACGAATCAATGAAAAAATTTGAAGAAGGAATAGCATTATCAAAAAAATGCTCAGAAATATTAGAAACAGCAGAAAAGAAAATAAAAATATTAATACAAGACGAAGATAAACTAAAAGAAGAAGACTTTGATGTTGAATAAAAAATAGATAGGGGAAAACAATGGAAAACAATTTTATAGGATTCATAACAAATAAATATATATATGTTCCATTAATATTATGGTTCGCTATACAATTATTTAAACTTATATACGATTTAGTGACAACAAAACAATTTAATTTTAAAAGAATAATGGGAGCAGGAGGAATGCCAAGTTCTCATTCAGCAGTTGTAACAAGTTTAGCAACACTAGTAGGAAAAGAATATGGAGTAAATTCAGCAATGTTTGCAATAACACTTATCTTTGCGTTTGTAGTAATGTATGATGCATGTGGAGTAAGAAGAGCAGCAGGAAAACAAGCAAAGGTATTAAACGATATAGTAAATACACCGGGACTAAGCAATTTACAAGTTAGAGAAAAATTACAAGAAGCTCTAGGACATACACCAGCCCAAGTTTTTGTAGGAGCATTAATAGGAATTGTAGCAGGAATGATCTTATAATTTATAATAGAGGAGGTACTAATAATGACTGATATAGAAATAGCAAGAAACACAAAATTAGAAAAAATAACAGAAATAGCAAAAAAAATAAATATATCTGAAGAAGACCTAGAACTATATGGTAACTATAAAGCAAAAATTAGTACTAAAGTAAATGAAAAATTAAAAGGCAAAAAAGATGGAAAACTAATATTAGTTACAGCCATAAATCCAACACCTCTAGGAGAAGGAAAAACAACAATTTCAATAGGATTAGCAGACGGACTAAGCCAAATAGGAAAAAATGCAATTTTAACTCTAAGAGAACCATCACTAGGACCAGTATTTGGAATAAAAGGTGGAGCAACAGGAGGAGGACATTCACAGATTGCACCTATGGAGGATATAAATTTACATTTTACAGGGGACATACACGCAATAACATCAGCAAACAACTTGCTATCAGCATTAATAGATAATCACATATTCTTTGGAAATGAATTAAAAATAAAAAAAGTAATATGGAAAAGATGCCTAGATTTAAATGATAGACAATTGAGAAAAATAGAATGTGGACTATCAGGAGAAAAGAATATAGTTCCAAGAGAAGATGGATTTAATATAACAGTAGCATCAGAAATTATGGCAATACTATGTTTAGCTACTGATATAAATGATTTAAAAAGAAGATTAGGAAATATTGTTATTGGATATAATGAAGAAAATAAACCAGTAACAGCAAGAGATTTAAAAGCAGATGGAAGTTTAACTGTCCTATTAAAAGATGCTTTAAAACCAAATTTAGTACAAACATTGGAACATACACCTGCAATTGTACATGGAGGACCATTTGCAAATATTGCACATGGATGTAATTCAGTAAGAGCTACAAGACTTGCATTAAAATTATCAGATTATGCTGTTACAGAAGCCGGATTTGGAGCTGACCTCGGGGCAGAAAAGTTCCTTGATATAAAATGTCGTCTCTCAGAATTAAAACCGGATGCAGTTGTCATTGTTGCTACAGTAAGAGCACTTAAATATAATGGTGGCGTTGCAAAAGATAAGCTTAATGAAGAAAATATGGACGCACTTAAAGCCGGTATTGTTAATCTTGACAAACATATTGAAAATATGCAGAAGTTCGGCATACCTGTTGTAGTTACACTTAATGCATTTATAACAGATACACAGGAAGAATATGAATTTATAAAGAAGCATTGTGAAGATGCAGGCTGTGAGTTCGCACTTGCAAAAGTATGGGAGAAAGGCGGCGAAGGCGGTCTTGAGCTTGCAGAAAAGGTAATAGAGAGCATAGAAAACAAAAAAGCTGAATATAAACCAATTTATGA
>CAJKDR010000022.1 GCA_905198755.1 uncultured Clostridiaceae bacterium | reverse complement strand
AAAGGGATTGTCCGGGAGAGAGATGCCATGCTCTGAACTAAGATTTGCGTTAGGGATTACAGGGACAGATGCTTTGAAAAAACTTGAGATAAAAGACATGATTGATGGTTTAGTGCAAAGAGCAAAAAAAGCCTCAGAAGAATATATGAAACTAGATCAAGACACTGTTAATAACATCATTAAAGAAATGTCTATGGCTGGACTTGATAACCATATGAAATTAGCTAAAATGGCTGTAGAAGAAACAGGTCGTGGAATTTATGAAGATAAAATTACTAAAAATATGTTTGCAACAGAATATATATACCACAACATAAAATATGAAAAAACAGTAGGTATTATCTCAGAAAATGAAGAAGAAGGATACGAAGAAATAGCAGAACCAATAGGTATTATAGCTGGGGTAACTCCAGTAACTAATCCAACATCTACAACAATGTTTAAATCAATAATTGCTGCAAAAACTAGAAATGTTATAATTTTTGGATTTCATCCATCAGCACAAAATTGTAGTGTTGAAGCAGCAACAATATTAAGAGATGCAGCTGTAAAAGCAGGTGCACCAGAAGATTGTATATTATGGATTGATAAGCCATCTGTAGAAGCTACAAATCAATTAATGCATCACCCAGATGTTAATTTAATATTAGCAACAGGTGGTACGGGAATGGTTAAGGCAGCTTATTCTTGCGGAAAACCAGCACTAGGTGTTGGGCCAGGTAATGTTCCTTGTTATATAGAAAAAAGTGCAAAATTAAAAACATCTGTAAATGACTTAGTTATGTCTAAATCATTTGATAATGGAATGATTTGTGCTTCTGAACAAGCTGTTATTGTAGATGAAGATATTGCATGGGATTTTGAAACTTTAATGAAAGAAGCAGGTTGCTACTTTGTTTCAGAAGAAGAAAAAGAAAGATTGGAAAAGGCAATGTTTGATGAATCAAAAGGAAATACATTAATTGGTTCTATAGCAGGTCAAAGCCCATATAATATTGCAAAAATGGCTAATATAGATGTGCCAGAAAATACAAAAGTATTAGTAGTATATGAAACTGGAGTGGGTGCTGAACATCCATTTTCTAGAGAAAAACTAAGCCCAGTTTTAGCTTATTATAAAGTTAAAAATAGTGAAGAAGGAATTGAACTAGCAGAGCGATTACTAGAATTTGGTGGATTAGGACATTCTGCTGCAATTCATTCAGAAAATAAAGAAATAATTAATGAATTTGCAGAAAGAGTAAAGGTAGGAAGAATAATTGTAAATTCTCCATCAACTCATGGAGCAATTGGTGATATTTATAACACTAATATGCCTTCATTAACACTTGGCTGTGGGTCATTTGGAGGAAATTCAACAACATCAAATGTATCATCAGTAAATCTAATAAATGTTAAAAGAGTTGCAAAAAGGAGGGTTAATATGCAATGGTTTAAAGTTCCAGAAAAAATATATTTTGAAGCAGGTTCAATAGCTTACTTAGAAAAAATGCCAGAAATTACAAAGGCATTTATAGTAACAGATGAATCAATGGTTAAATTAGGATATGTAGATAAAATCTTATATCATTTAAGAAAAAGAAATGAATATGTACATTCTGAAATATTCTCAGATGTAGAATCAGATCCATCTTTTGCAACAATAAAAAGAGGAGTAGCAGCAATGAATAGTTTCCAACCTGATGTAATAATAGCTTTAGGTGGAGGAAGTGCAATAGATGCAGCAAAAGGTATGTGGTTATTCTATGAATATCCAGATGCTGATGTTGAAGGAATGAAACTTAAATTTATGGATATTAGAAAACGTACTTACAAATTCCCTAAATTAGGAATAAAAGCAAAAATGGTAGCAATACCAACAACATCAGGAACTGGTTCAGAAGTAACATCATTTGCAGTTATATCTGATAAAGAAAAAAATATGAAATATCCATTAGCAGATTATGAACTTACACCAGATGTAGCAATTATAGATCCAGACTTAGTAATGTCACTTCCAAAATCAATAACAGCAGATACAGGTATGGATGTGCTAACACATGCAATAGAAGCTTATGTTTCTAACATGGCATCAGATTATACAGATGGATTATCAGAAAAGGCTGCGGAACTAGTATTTAATTATTTAAAAGAAGCGTATGAGCATGGAGATAATAAAACAGCAAGAGAAAAAATGCATAATGCAAGTTGTATTGCTGGTATGTCATTTACAAATGCATTCTTAGGACTAAATCACTCTATAGCACATAAATTAGGTGGAGAATTCCATATAGCTCATGGTAGAGCAAATGCAATATTACTTCCATATGTTATAAAATATAATAGTCAAAAACCAACTAAATTTGTATCATTCCCTAAATATGAATATTTTATTGCAGACGAAAAATATGCAAATTTAGCAAGAAAATTAGGATTAAATGCATCAACAACAGAAGAAGGAGTAAATTCTTTAATAAGAGCAATTCAAAAATTAAATGCAGAATTAAATGAACCAAAATCAATACAAGAAGCTGGAATAGATGAAAAAGAATTCTTAGCAAAAGTAGATGAATTAGCAGATAAAGCATTTTCAGATCAATGCACAACAGCTAATCCAAGAGTTCCACTAGTTCCAGAAATAAAACAAATATTATTAGATGCATATTATGGTGCAGAAATATAGTGAAAATTAAATAAAGAAAACCCCAATTTTTAAACAAAAAAGTTTAAGGATTGGGGTTATTTTAAATTAATTTTTAAAAATGTAAAATATTGCCAGATTTCGACAAATTTTTTAATTCGCTGGTGTTAAACTATAATAGTTGTTTCCAAATGGAACAATTAAATAATATGCGGGGACGCGAAAATCCAAGGAGAATAGTTATGAACAATAACAATGTTGATGAATTACGGAAGGCTTTACAAGTAATCACAGAGTTACTTATAAAAAGCGGAAATGGAGATCTTATTATTGAACAAGTAGAATCAATTTCTTCAGAGAAAGATAATGAGATAAAAAGAGAAAAAATGATTAATTATATCATGAAAAATGTAGGCATACCAGCTAGCATCTTAGGATATAAATATATCATCAGATCAATTGAACTTGTCCTTAATGGAAAAGTAGGAACATCGGTAACGAATGACTTATATCCAACAGTGGCAAAAGAATTCAAAACCACATCTTCAAGAGTAGAACGCGCAATTCGGCATGCTGTTGATATTGCAATGGATAATGGAAACAGCGATTTTATTGAAGAACTATTTGGTTATTCATTTTCAAAAATTAAAGGTAAGCCAACAAATTCGGAGTTTATATATGGAATTGTAGATTACATAAATTTGCAAGAAAGAATTGATGCTCTGAGGAATGGTAATTTATAAACAAATATCCTAGAATAGTGCTAAAGATAATTCTTTAGCATTTTTCTTATTATAGAAAAGTTCTCCAAACTTCCTATAATATAAATACATTGCACAGAAATTTGCTTTGCAAATTTCGTACACAAACAAAGATGCGGATTTTAAAATGTTTTAATATGTGTCAATATTATTAATGTCCACTTTTGTTCTATTATACTTGTAATTTTATTTATTTCGTTATATAATAGCATCCGTAAGAAAGGAAAGTGATAAAATGGAAGTTAGTAAAGAAGAAATTTTACACATTGCTAAATTAGCTAGACTAAATTTAAAAGAAGAAGAAATACCAGAATATATAAAGAATCTTCAAGATATTTTGGATTTTGCTAATATAGTTAATGAAGCACCAATAGATGGATTAGATACGGCAATAGGAGCTATAGACAATTATAATGTATTTAGAAAAGATGAAATAAAAGTATTTGAAGATAATAAAGCATTATTACAAAATGCACCAGAACAAGAGGATAATATGTTTAAGATACCAAAAGTAATTTAAAAACGAATAATAAGCTGTGTATTACGTCGTTAAATTTCTCGTAAAATCAATCAATGTACACTAGTACACCTCATGATTTTTCTTGAAATTTGCCTAGTACTACTTGCTTCTAATTCGTTTTTAGGATTATACAAAACATAATAAAAACTTAAAACGAATAATATATTAATTAAAAGGAGGATAATTAATGAATATTACTGACTTAACAGTACATGAGCTAAAAGAAAAATTGGATAAAAAAGAAATAACTATAACAGAAATTACTAAAGCTTATGTAGATAGAATAAATGAAAAAGAACCAGAAGTAAAAGCATTTGTTACAACTTTAACAGATACAGCTATGGAAGAAGCAAAGCAAATAGAAGAAAAAGTTAATAATGGAGAAATAAAAACAGAGTTTGCAGGTATTCCAATAGGAATAAAAGATAATATGTGTACAAAAGGAGTTAAAACAACATGTAGTTCTAAAATGTTAGAAAACTTTGTTTCTCCTTATAATGCAACAGTAGTAGAAAAGCTAAATGCAGAAAATATGATAGATTTAGGAAAATTAAATATGGACGAGTTTGCTATGGGAGCTTCTACAGAGTATTCAGCATTTAAGAAAACATGCAATCCATGGAATCTAAATAAAGTTCCAGGAGGTTCATCAGGAGGAAGTGCAGCAGCAGTTGCAGCAGGGTTAGTTCCTTGGGCATTAGGTTCAGATACAGGTGGATCTATACGTCAACCAGCAAGCTTTTGTGGTGTTGTTGGACTAAAACCAACTTATGGATTAGTTTCAAGATTTGGATTAGTAGCATTTGCATCTTCATTAGACCAAATTGGACCAATAACAAAAGATGTTAAAGATAGTGCAATGCTTTTAAATTTAATAGCAGGACATGATGAAAAAGATACTACATCTATAAATGTAGAAAAGAAAGATTATACAAAAGCATTAAAAAATGATGTTAAAGGTTTAAAAATAGGTATACCAAAAGAATATTTTGGTGAGGGAATAAATCCAGAAGTTAAAAAAGCTTTAGAAACAGCAATTGAAGAATATAAAGCTATGGGAGCAATAGTAGAAGAATGTAGTGTACCAATTGCAGAATATGCATTAGCAACTTATTATATAATAGCTTGTGCAGAAGCAAGTTCAAACTTAGGAAGATTTGATGGAATAAGATATGGTTATAGAACACCTAATTTTGAAAATTTAAAAGATATATTTGTTAATTCAAGAACAGAAGGATTTGGGGAAGAAGTAAAAAGAAGAATTATACTTGGTACTTATGTTTTATCATCAGGATATTATGATGCATACTACAAAAAAGCTCAACAAGTAAGAACATTAGTAAAAAAAGAATTTGATAAAGCATTTGAAAAATATGATGTTTTAATTACACCAACATCACCAACAGTAGCTTTTGATATAGGACAAAGATCAAATAATCCGTTAGAAATGTATTTAGCTGATATTTGTACAGTTTCTTTAAACATTGCAGGACTTCCTGGAATATCAATACCATGTGGAGTAGATAGCACAGGAATGCCAATAGGAATGCAAATTATAGGAAAACATTTTGATGAAGAAACAATATTAAATGCAGCCTATACTTATGAACAAAAAATTAAATTTAGAGAAAATTATAAACCAGAATTTAAAAACAAATAAAAAGGAGAAATATTATGGCAAGAGAAGATTATGAAGTTGTTATAGGATTGGAAGTACATAGCGAACTTTCGACTAAAACAAAAATATTCTGTTCATGTCCAACAGAATTTGGTGGAGCACCAAATACACATACTTGTCCAGTATGTATGGCAATGCCTGGAAGTTTACCAGTTTTAAATGAAAAAGTAGTAGAATATGCTGTAAAAGCAGGTCTTGCTACAAATTGTGAAATTTCAAGAGATAGTAAAAATGATAGAAAAAATTATTTCTATCCAGATTTACCAAAATCATATCAAATATCACAATTTGATAAACCACTTTGTGAACATGGATATGTAGAAATAGAAACAGAAAATGGACCTAAAAAAATAAGATTAACAAGAATTCATATAGAAGAAGATGCTGGAAAATTAAATCATGACCCATATGGAAGAGGAAGTTTAGTAGATTTAAATAGAGCAGGAGTTCCATTAATAGAAATAGTATCAGAACCAGACTTAAGATCAGCACAAGAAGTAGAAGCATATATGAGAAAATTAAAATCTATATTAGAATATATAGAAGTTTCTGACTGTAAAATGCAAGAAGGATCTTTAAGAGCAGATGTAAATGTTTCTATCAGACCAAAAGGAAGTAACAAATTTGGAACAAGAACAGAAATGAAAAATATGAACTCATTTAGAAGTATTGTAAGAGCCATAGAATATGAAATAGAAAGGCAAGTAGATGTAATAGACAATGGCGAAAAAATAGACCAAGAAACATTAAGATGGGATGATGTATCTGGAAAAACATTTCCAATGAGAGATAAAGAAGATGCACAAGACTACAGATATTTCCCAGATCCAGATTTAGTAGCAATAAGATTATCAGAAGAATATATTCAAAATATTAAAGATAATTTACCAGAGTTACCAGAAAGTAGAAGAAAGAGATATTTAGAAGAATATAAATTAACAGAAAAAGAAGCAAATCTTTTAACAGCATCTAAATATTTATCAGATATGTTTGAAAAAGCATCAGAAATTTGTGGTAACAGAAAGGCTGTTAGCAACTGGTTATTATCAGACATATCAAGGATATTAAATGAAAAAGAAGAAGAGGCAGATAGCATACCATTTTCAGCAGAAAGTTTAGCAGAGCTTATTACATTAATAGATAAAGGAACAATAAGCACAGCAATAGCTAAAAAAGTTGTTGAAGAAATGTTTGAAGATGGAGAGAAAAAGCCTTCAAAAATAATAGAAGAAAAAGGATGGATTCAAATCTCTGATGAAGGAGCAATAAAAGAAGTTGTTTTAAAAATATTAGAGGCAAATCCACAATCTGTAGCAGATTATAAAGCAGGAAAACAAAAAGCAATAGGATTCTTAGTTGGACAAGCAATGAAAGAAACAAAAGGAAAAGCAAATCCTCAAATGCTAAACAAAATGTTTGCAGAAGAAATGAATAAAATGTAAAGAAGGTATAGGCGGACGAATATGTCCGTCTATTGTTATAATAAGAAAAAAAGACGAAATTGACATAATACAAACAAAGTGCTATAATATTAAAGGCACTAAAAATTTATAAAGGAGGAGTATGTGGTGAGTTACCAAATACTTACAGAACAAATGGGATTACCATTCTGTGTGCTGAACGGTGTTGCAGGGGTTGGACAATCTGTTGCAGACCGGGAAAAGTTTTTTAAGATTCTTCAAAAATCTAATGTAGATTATTATCAATGTCCTTATGCAAGATATCTTGTTATAGGAAAAAAATATGATATTCTACTAAATAATTTGAACATGGTCAAAGGAAAAAGCGAAAGTTATATATCTACTCAAGAAGGAGATGTTATCTATTTAAATAGACAAACTTTCTCAATTCGTTGCATAAGGAAGGATTGTATTAGTCCGGAACCTTGGGTAAAGGAATATATCCCTAAACCAAAGAAAGAGAAGAATCAGAAAAAAGGCGGAGCCGATGAACCACATTTTAAACTTGTGGAAATTGGTGGAAAGAAAGAAGAATGCTAGAAATAGCATTCTTCTCTTTTATATAATAGGAAATTATAACAAATTATTTTATTCGCTTTTTTATATTTGTTGTTTTCTGATAGTATCAAATGCAAATCCACAAATTGTAAAATCAACAAAAAACATTAAAGAAGACTTAAACAAAATAGTACCTACAGTAAATATAAGAGGTAAATGGTAAATAGCATGGTATGTAAATAAAACCAAAATTGAAAGCATACAAAATAACAATGAAAAAACAAATCCATAATGCATTATATTTTTCACATGTATATCCATATTTTTAAACTTATTAATAATAAAGTAAAACATAAAATCACTTCCTAATACCAATGATAACATGGTTTAATATTAAAAACAAATGTAATATTTGGTAAAAAAATTGTATTTTACTTGCATTTTTATAATAACTGTGTTAAAATATTATACGTTATAGTTTAGTATATACTAAGAGGAGGTGCTACGTATGCCAAATATTAAATCAGCAATAAAAAGAGTTAGTGTTATAGAGAAAAAAACATTAAGAAATAATATGATTAAATCAGGATATAGAACAGCTGTTAGAAAATTTGAAGAAGCTGTTTCTGAAGGAGATAAAGCAAAAGCTGAAACATTATTCTCAGAAGCAACTAAGAAAATAGATCAAGCTTGCACAAAAGGTGTTATAGTAAAAAACACAGCAGCTAGAAAGAAATCTAATTTAGCTAAAAAATTAAATGCAATGAAATAAAGAAAATCGCAGTAATGCGATTTTTTTATATAATAGGGAATTATAACAAATTATTTTATGTAGGGATGGACGACTCTGTCCGCCCGCGCGGAGTTTACTCCGCTTTTTTATATAATATGAGAGTTATGAAATTCTCCTCAAAATTTTTTATTGACATCTACAAACAATTGTTTTATAATATACTAAGAATTTACAAAGATTGGAAGTAGTATATGAGTAAAGAAATTATAACAACACAAATGAACGTTAAGAATAATTTAGTAGGTGTTTTGCGAGTTGGAGAAGTTGATTATATATCTCTAACTGATTTAGCTAAATTTAAAAATGATAAATATCCAGCAAATGTTATAATCCATTGGTTAAGTAATAAGGATACAGCTCTTTATGTTGGATTATGGGAAGAATTAAATAATGAAAAATTTAATTTAACGGAATATCGTGAAATTAAAATAAATGAAATTGGAACATCTTCTTATACAATGAGCCCAAAACAGTGGATTCAAAGAACTAATGCAATAGGCTTAATTTCGAAAGGTGGAAAATATAGCTTGGGAACCTATGCTCATCCAGATTTAGCTTTTGAGTTTGCAAGTTGGTTAAGTGTTGAATTCAAGCTTTATTTAATAAAAGAATTCAAAAGACTAAAGAAAAATGAAAGCTATCAAAATAAAATAGAATGGTCTGTAAGAAGAGAACTTGCTAAGACAAATTATAAGATACATACTGATAGTATAAAAGAGAATATAGTTCCTACATTAACGGAAAAACAAAAGATATATGTTTATGCTAATGAGGCAGATATATTAAATGTTGCATTGTTTGGAATGACTGCAAAAGAATGGAAAGATAAAAATAAAAATTTAAATGGAAATATAAGAGATTATGCAAATATAATACAATTAGTAATTCTAAGTAATTTAGAAAATTTAAATAGTGAGATGATAGCACAAGGAATAAAACAAAAAAATAGACTGGAAAGATTAAATATAATTGCTAGAAAACAATATGATATTTTGAAAGAGAATAATAGTGTAAAAAAATTGAATAATTTAGAGAATAACAAAACTATCAAAATTTAGTAAGTAGAATAGTTTATTTGATGTAAGGAGACGATTTTATGACATTTAAAGAAATAAGAAAAGAAATATTAAATAGAGATGAATCATTATCTAAAAATGCTTGCAAAAACAAAGATGCCATTTTTTTAAAAGAGAACATAGAAAAAGAAAATGAAATAAGACCTGTATTTTTTAGAGATGCAGATAGAATAATACATTCATTCACATATACAAGATACATAGACAAAACACAAGTATTTCCATTTACAAGGAATGACCATATTACACACAGAGTATTACATGTTCAATTAGTATCAAAAATAGCTAGAATGATTGGGAAGGCTTTAAATCTAAATGAAGACCTAATAGAAGCAATTGCATTAGGCCATGATGTTGGACACACACCATTTGGACATAAAGGAGAACAATTTTTAGATGAAATATGTAAAAGGGAACAAATAGGATGTTTTAAGCATAATGCTCAAAGTGTAAGATTTTTAAAAGATATAGAAGAAATTAATTTAAGCTTACAAACACTAGATGGAATACTAGCACATAATGGAGAGATGATACAAGATAAATATAAACCTCTACCAAAAACTAAAGAAGAATTTTTATTAGAATTAAAAAGTTCATTTGAAGATGAAAGCTTTGATAAAAAAATTGTACCAATGACATTAGAAGGATGTGTTGTAAGAATAAGTGATATTATTGCATATATAGGAAGAGACATAGAAGATGCAATAATTGTAGGAACAATAAAAAGAGAAGATATTCCAGAAGATATAGTAAAAGTTTTAGGAAATAATAATTCTATTATAGTAGATACAATAACTAAAGATATAATAAAAAATAGCATAGGAAAAGACTATATATCTTTTTCAAAAGAAGTATTCGAGGCAATGGCTAAATTAAAAAAATGGAACTATGAAAATATATATACTTCAGAAGATGCATGTAAAAATGAGCCTATAATAAGAGAATATTTTAATAAACTATTTGAAGTATATTTAAGATATTTAGAAGAAGAAAATGATGATAGCAATTTAAGTAAAAAAAATATAAAGGAATTCGTGGAACAAAGAAGCAAGGAATATTTAGAAACTACAAACAAAAAAAGAATAGTTATCGATTATATGGCAGGGCAAACAGATCATTATTTTTTAAGAGAATGTGAATATAATTTTAAAGAATTTGATAAAGAAAAATTATATGAATAGACTTATTTTATAAAACATGCTATAATACAATATGTTAGGAGACTTTTAATGAATAGAATAATAGAAAATCTAGTTCAAAATGAAAAGTTTAAAGACTATATAAAAAATTTAAAATCAAATGTAACCCCAATATCAATATTGGGGTTAGTTGACGTAGCAAAGTCTTCATTTATTTATGCAACTCAAGAAGAAATAAACAAACCAATTTGCATTGTTACATATAATGAAATTCAAGCAAAAAACATATTGAAAAATTTAAAATATTTTTATGAAGATGTAGAATACTTTCCTAAAAAAGAAATTGTAACATATGATTATGATGTTGAAAGTAAAGAGCTATTATATGAAAGAATGGAAGTACTAAATAAAATCTATTCTAGAAAAACAAAAATAGTAATAACAACAATTGAAGCTTGTATGCAATGTATGATTACTAAAAAGGAATTGTATTCTAATACAATTAAATTTGAGTTTGATAAAGAATATAATTATGAAGAAATAAAAGAAAAATTAGTAAAATTAGGATATGAAAGAGTAGAACTAATAGAATCAAAAGGACAATTTAGCGTTAGAGGTGATATATTAGATATTGCAATAACAGAAAATAAAGGTGTAAGAATAGAATTTTGGGGAGATGAAATAGACTCAATTCGTTATTTTAATATTTCTTCTCAAAGGTCTATTGAAGAGATAAGAAATATAACAATATATCCTTCACATGAATATATATTAAGTAAAAGTTTAGAGGATGTTTGTAAATCTATAGAACAATTAGACAACGAAAATATAGAAGAAGACATTGAACATATAAAATCTGGTAACTACATATCAAAAATAGATAAATATATAAATTGTTTTTATGATGAAACAGAAACAATATTAGATTATATTTCAAAAGATGCTGTTATTTTTTTAGACGAAGTTGGAAAAATAAAGGCTAGAAACAAAAATATTTTATTAGATAATAAATCATTAATGACAACATTAATAGAAAAAAATAGATTTGTCCCTCAGATAATAGAAGAACTAAAAGATTATGAGCATATAGAACAATTATTAGGAAAAAAATCAATAGTCTATTTAGAAAATCAAGATTTACCATTAAATAGACCAAATAGTTTTAGTTTTACTTATAAAGAATTAAACTTTTATAAATCAACTACAGAACTATTAATAGACAAAGTAAAAGAAGGAATAGCTAATAAAAAAGAAGTAATAATCTTAGCAGGAAATGAAGATAACTGTATAAAAATAGCAAATCTATTTTTAGAAAATGAAATAACATATAAAATTATAAAAAATAAAAAAGAAAATAAAATAGATAAATGTG